>NZ_JBHSHQ010000063.1:0-11218 GCF_042652985.1 Ruoffia tabacinasalis
GGAAACTATTGGGTGGCAACATTGTGTATTTTTCGTTGCAAAACTATGTACTTCTCTATTGCAAAACACAATAATCTTAAATTTTAAAAAAACTCTTGATAAAAATAATGATTGGATAAATCAAAGATATGATAGTTTTGATGCTTTTTATAAATTAGATAACGAAATATTTAATGACAGAGCAACTGGGTTAAGTACTAGTCGTGATAGCTGGGTTTATGGGTTTAATTCTAAAAAAGTTATAAATAATACTAATTTCATGATTAAAAACTACAATGATGAAGTGAAAAAAATAATTTCAAATTATACTGAAGTTAATAGTGTAGATATGGATCCGACAAGAATCAAATGGAGCACAGATTTACTGAAAAATGTTGAGAAGAAAAATATTATAAAACCAACTAATAATATCATTCAAAGTATGTATAGACCTTTTGTAAAAAAGAACCTCTACTATCAGAGAGATATACTTGAAAGACCGGGTAGATTTGAGTATTTTTTTGGTGAGAAAAATCTTTCAATAGTAATAACAGGTAAAGGAGCAAGAAGAAAATTTTCTACTTTTGTAACAGATTTGATACCCAATCAGGACTTAATGGAAAAAACACAAGCCTACTATTTCTTGAATAATTCTAATAATATTCTTGAGGAAAAGTATAATATAAATAATATTTTTGAAAAATTAGGATGGTCAAAAGAAGATTTATTTTCATATATATACGCAGTTTTAAACCATAAGGAGTACATCGAGAAATACTCCACTAATTTAAATAAGTCTCTCCCGAATATTTCACTACTAAATAATTGGGAAAAGATAATTAATATTGGTTATAAGCTTATAGAGTTACATCTAAATTATGAATTAATCGAACCTAATACTGAAGTGAAAATTTTAACTAAGACTCAAAATCCAATATATTATGTAACAAAAATAAAGTTTGGTAAATATAAAGATAAATCAAAATTAATACTTAATAAGGACATTACAATTGAAAATATACCTGAGAAAGCTTATGAGTATGTAGTTAATGGAAGATCAGCAATAGAATGGATAATGGATCAGTATCAAGTAAAAACAGATAGCAAATCAGACATTACTGATGATCCAAATGAATACTCTAAAGATCCTAAATATATATTTAATCTACTGCTTTCAATAATCAATGTGTCTGTACAAACCGTCGATTTAGTAAATAGTCTTCCGCCACTAGATACAATCGAATAATAATAACGATAATTAAATAGAATCTCAAAAATCTTTTCTCAATAGTTGAGAAGGATTGATGAGATTCTTTTACTAAATCCTACTATAATAGATAATAGATTTTATTACCTATCGATGCTACGGACATGCGTATCATAAGTAGTGATAGCTTTTTGAATAATTATTGAACTGAGGGGAGACTTTTGTTTGCTGATTAAAGGTAGTTTCTATCGGGGGTCTTTTAGGTAATAAAATAAATGATGCTGAATATGTGTAAGAAGTAATTTGAAACTGTGAATAATTTTTGGGATATAAATGAGGTGAAAGATTGGAAATAAATTAAGTCCACTAGAAGTGATTTCTTTGAGACAATTAGTTAGAGAAGCAATTCAAATGTATGAAATAATAATTAAACTAGTAAACACTGATAAGCAATTGCTAGGTCTTCTATCAAATTCTATAATTCCATTTTTAGCTTTTATATTTGATGGAATGATTAAGTTTTTTCCAGACGACGTTGACTATTCAGAAAATAATTTATCGCTAGAAAATGATAAGTTTAAAAAGTTTGTAGTAAAAATTAGAGTTGGGCATAAGCTTTATAATGACAAAAGATATACGAAGAAGTTAAGAATGATGCGAGAAATACAGTCTAATAATATTGAGTTTTTAACATCTAATTATAATTGCTTACAGCAAGAAGTGATAGAAATTATAGGGCAAAAAGACTATGGTACTTTTAGTTACGACGGAATTGATTATTTTAATAATATGCAAGGTAATATATATTTAGCTTATTTATTTGAGAATACTAGTAAAGTAAAATATAAAGAAGGTAGACAATATTATAATGACACAATAAGAAATATATCGAGTAGCTTAACTGTTGTATTAAAGAGTTCGGTTGAAGGATTTGTAAACGCTTGGGGTCTTATAATTGATAAAGAAAGTAAAATAAATATCGATAGTAGAAGATTTTCTACGGAAGACTCTTTTCTAATAGATTCTACTAGAAAAGATATTTTTAATGATATGTTACCATCAGAAGTTCAAATATTACTTCATAGTAATTTGTGCCAAATGAACTTTGTTTCTGTAATTTTACCAGATGTTTTAGAAAATAGAGCGGATTTATATATAAGATTCATGATAATTACATACTTAGAAGCAATAAAGAGTCTGGACATTATAGTGAAAGAGAATGAATCGCTTCAAGATATAACAGGAATAAATATTAGTGAGGTATTAAATAATAAAATTTATAAGTTACTCTTGAAAGGTAATATAAGAAATAATGTAGCGCATTATAATATTAGAGGGTATAGTATTACAAATCTTGAAGATAGAGTTGATACAGATAATCTTTTGATGAAAATTATTGAACTTGAGACTGGTGCTGATTTTTATACCTTTTGGAAAGATTTCTTATTTCAGTTTGAACAACTCAAACAATTAAACGAGTCTTTAATTTTTAGCTCTTGGTAAATCTTACTGATAAAGAACTGTCAACATGTTTAAAAGATAATAATAAAGATATAAGAAGAAGCAAAGAATAATTAAGCAACAACCGTCTAGTATTGATGATCATTGATATGGGAAGGTTGTTTTATTGTAGATTATTTAAGTAATTAACCCATGTTAACTATTAAAAACGTTATTATCTTTTGTCATTCACATG
The DNA here is from genome assembly GCF_042652985.1 of Ruoffia tabacinasalis. Taxonomy (NCBI): domain Bacteria; kingdom Bacillati; phylum Bacillota; class Bacilli; order Lactobacillales; family Aerococcaceae; genus Ruoffia; species Ruoffia tabacinasalis. The sequence goes on from NZ_JBHSHQ010000063.1 coordinate 2,883, forward strand.
GAGACTTTATGGATATTATATTTTAAATGAGAGTTATTTGTAATTTATAATTTTTATATAATAAAAGGGTTGACAATTTTAATGAAGATGCATAATATATAAATCAATAGATGAATAAGTGACTGTGATGAAGAGAAGAGTAGCGAAACGACTTAACAAGTACAGAGAGCCTGGTTTGGTGAAAAAGGGCGGTTTAAGCGTGAGTGAAGATGAGCTTGGAGCAGTTTAAGAGGTTAACGCTTCTTAGACGGGCACACCCGATACAGTGTGCAGTATTTATTGATACTGATTGAGCTATTATTTGTGAAGATAATAGAAATTTGGGTGGTAACACGACTCTTCGTCCCTTTTGTTAGAGATATCTCTGACAAAAGGGACTTTTTTTATTCACAAAAGTTGCAAGGTCTAGAATAAATAATAGTTTAAGGGAGAGAATAAAATGAAAAATATCAAACGTGTATTCGGATTCGTATTAAGTATCTTATTAATAAGTGGGCAATGGTTTTTACCAGTAGCTTCAGCGGAAGAAACAAAAGAGTTTGAAGGTGAAACGGTCATCGTCGGTGTTGTGAGCGATACAGGGCTGGAGCTGTGGGAATACGTAGCAGAGAAAGCTTTGGAAGAAGAAGGAATTACGTTAGAGTTGGTTCTGTTTAATGATTACAATCAACCCAACGTAGCATTGCAAAATGGCTCACTTGATATGAGTGGTTTCCAAGGGCATCCGTTTATTAAATCTTGGAACGAAGATAATGACGGCACGGTCTATGCGATTGCCAATACACTCTTAATGCCCTTAGGCTTATATTCTGAGAAACATGCCACTCCGGACGATATTCCAGAAGGCGGAAGCATTGCTTTACCAAACGATCCTTCAACTTTAGGCCGCTCGTTATTAGCTTTAGAGATTGCTGGTTTAATTGAAGTTGATGATGAGGTTGGTATTTACGCAGATGAAGAAGATATTACAGCGAACCCTAAGAATTTAGAAATGGTGCTTGTTGAACCAAACTTTGCGGCATTGTCTTTACCAGACGTAGATGCAGCTTTAATTAATACAAATTTTGCCAATGATGCAGGATTATCCATTAATGACGCGATCTTCAATGATGCTGAAGATGTGGATAAAGTTAATCCAATGTACATCAACACAATTACAACTTTAGAAGAGAATAAAGATAACCCATTATATTTAAAAATCGCAGAAATTTATCAAACAGATGATGTTGAAGAGAAAATACATGAAGTATATAACGGTGAGACATATCCAATGTTCGATGTGCCTTTACCAGAAGTAGAAAACTAAAAACTAGAATATATAGAAGAGAAGGGGATTAATATGACAAAACAACACGAAACAGCAATTTTAGCAGGCGGATGCTTCTGGTGTATGATTCAACCATTCGATCAATGGGATGGCGTTCATTCAGTAACTTCAGGTTATACAGGCGGGCATGTTGTGAATCCAACATATGAAGCTGTTAAAAGTGGAGAAACGGGACACACTGAAGCAGTTCAAATTGAGTTTGATCCAAGTATCATTTCTTATGAGAAAATCTTAGATATTTATTGGAATATTAGTGACCCAACTGATGCGGGTGGACAGTTTATTGACCGTGGTTCATCCTATCGACCTGGTATCTTCTACTTAACAGAGGAACAAAAATTAAAGGCAGAAGCGTCTAAAGAAGCCTTAGAACAAAGCGGAGCCTATGATAGACCAATCGTTACAGAAATCACACCCGCAGATGTGTTCTATGAAGCAGAAGAATATCACCAAGATTTCTATAAAAAAGACCCAGAACATTATAAAGCTTACCGAGCTGAGTCTGGTCGAGATAAAGCTAAAAGTTTAGTTAATTAAAGAAAAAATGTAAGTGTGTTGGAAAATAACCAATACACTTACATTTTTTTAATTATTACTTATTTAGCTCGTTTTACTTCAATACGATATCCATCTGGATCTGTTACGAAGAAGTAAGTTGGCGTGCCACCTGTAAGACCTCTTAAGTCACCAGTTTCATAAGTAGATGCTTTACATACTTCATGCATTTTTTCTAAGTCGCTGACAGTCACACCTAAATGACTGAAGCCGTCCCCAACATTATATGGTTCTGCATCATAATTATAAGTCAGTTCAATTTGTACAGATGATCCAGGAGAATTTAAGTAGATTAAATCAAACTTATTCTCAGGGAATTCTCTGCGACTAGCCACTTCAAAGTTAAATAGATTCGTATAAAAATCTAAAGTAGCGTCAATATCTCTAACACGTAGGCAAATCTCAACGAGTTCTTGGTTCATAATAATATCATCCTCCAATAGTTTCTTACTTTCATTCTAACATGAAAAGGATATATAGGCATTTGATTCAACCTACTGAATAACTAAGTTTGGAAGACGCTTACTATATATTCTATAATGAGCTTAACACGGATGAGGGGGCGAATGTTTGAACTGGATGTATTCGAAATAATAATGCTAGCTACAAGTGCGCTCATCGTTGGTTTCTCAAAGGCTGGAATTCAAGGGGCAACAATACCAGCTGTCGCCATGATGGCATTAATTTTTGGGGGTAAAAATTCGTCAGGTATTATGTTGCCAATGGCGATTGTAGGCGATCTTATAGCAATCTTTAAGTATGGTAAGAAAGGAAACATAGCGGATGTACTTAAATTAATTCCAGCCAGTATCGTGGGTGTAGTTGCGGGTGCCATTGTTGGGAACTGGATCAATGATGCACAATTCAAATTCCTTATCGGCATCATTGTTATCCTCTGTATTATTCTTTGTTGTCGGTGCTTTAGTCGGAATTTGGCTCATTAAGCGTATCAATGATGTATGGTACCGCCGATTTATTATTATCGTAACTGTATTAACAGCATTGCGATTGATTTTATAGTTGATGATGCTATTTAAATACATAAATACAAAAAAGTGGAGTAAATTAAGGTGTGTCTATGTTTTATGGTCTATCGATGAATAAAGTAAAAATTATCAGTCACTCCCAACAGCCACTTCTAGTCGTTCCGTCAAGATCTCAAGAAATGTGTGAGCGATTGGTTTTAATGTGTGCATGTTATTAGTAATATAGCCGATTTCAATCGTTTCGGAAGAGACGAGTGGCCTTGCAATAATATCGCTCCCGTTCAAATCAGCATTGATAATACCTGAGCTAATCGTGTAGCCATTTAAGCCAATAGCTAGATTAAACAAAGTTGCTCGGTCACTCACTGTAATTGTTTTACGTGAAGCAAAGTCGGCTAATACTTCCTCCCAAAAATAAAAGGAATTGTGGTGCCCTTGATCGTAACTTAATTTTGGATAAGTATCTAAATCAGAGAGAGCTATCTTTTCATAATCGGCTAAGGGATGATCTTTATAAATAAATACATGTGGTTTAACAGAGATAAGTGGTGTGAAATGAATGTGTTTTTTTTCTAGTTCAGCGTTGATGACTTGACGGTTATAATGACTGCGATAGATAATACCAATTTCACTTTTCAAATTAGCTACGTCTTCAATGACTTCATAGGTTCGAAGTTCTTTCAATGTCGCTTGATAGTCATGGTCTTCGTATTGTTTCAGCAGACGGACGAATGCATCAACTACAAAAGCATAATGCTGCCCTGCCACGCTAAAAATTTGTTGCGGTGCTTCATCGTCTTTATAACGGCGGTTCATTAAATTAATTTGCTCGCTAATTTGCCTTGCATATAATAGGAATTCTTCGCCTTCACTCGTAAGAGTCACACCTTTGGAACTACGGTGGAACAGCGTGATATTCATTTCCTTTTCCAACTCTTTAATCGCATGTGATAAGGACGGTTGGGAAAGATATAATTCATCGGCTGCTTTAGTAATTGAAGCCGTCTCCACAACCTTCAAGAAATAATCTATTTGCTTTAGATTCATTGAAACACCCCTTTTTTTATTTGGTCATAGTTAAATACTATGCTAAGCACACTAAAATAGATATTACTAATAGCTCATCATATATTCTATACTATTAGAAACAAATTAAAAAGGGGTATTATGAATGACAAAAACAGCTAACTCAACCAACCGATTCTTGACCGTAGGATCATTATTACGTCCTGAGTCATTATTAGATTATAAGACGAAAATCGAACACCGTGATGATATTGCGTATCCATTTTACAATGATTTTGACGGCTATAAGAGAGAAGAAGATCTTGCCGTGGAAGCAGTTGTTGGCCAACAAATTGAACATGGCTTACCTGAAGTGACTGATGGCGAATATTCAAAATCTATGTGGCACCTTGATTTTGTGTGGGGTTTAAATGGTATTAAACGCTACATTGCGGATAATGGGTACTTCTTCCGTGATCTGGATCAAGAGAGCAATTATGAAACACGTAAGGATATCGGCATCACAATTGAATCGCCTTTACATGGTCATAATCATACATTCATCGACCACTTTAATCGCTTAAAAGAAGTATCACCCCAAGGTGCAACGTTAAAGCAATGTATTCCATCTCCGTCACATATTTTTGGAGAGCTTAGCTTGTCAGAGGAAATCGGAGGGAAAGTTTATCAGACGGCAGAAGAATTCAAAAAGGATTTAAGTCAAGCTTACAAAGATTTCTTAAAGGAATTCGCTGAAGCAGGTGGAACGATTATCCAATTTGATGACTGCTTATGGGAGTTATTTGCTGAAGATAACCCACATAGTCCTTTTAGTGGTACTGACTTTGATCACTCATCAATCTTAGGCTTAGCCCAAGAATTCATTGATTTGAATAATGATGTCATTGCCTATGCTCATTCACTGGGTCTAAAAGTCTATACGCATAATTGCCGTGGTAACTATGATTCACGTAATATGGGTGGTGGAAGTTACGAGAAAATCGCGCATTTATTCTTAGAAAAACAAAACTATGACCGTTTCTACTTAGAGTGGGATGATGAGCGTGCCGGAGACTTAAGTGCGTTAAGCGTCTTTAAAAACAAGCCTGACACAGAAGTAGTCTTAGGATTCTTATCAAGTAAGTCGGCAAAATTAGATGATGAAGCTGCAGTGTATGAACAATTAGAAAAAGCTACTCAGTATGTTTCAAAAGATAATCTGTACTTATCTCATCAATGTGGCTTCGCGTCATGTGATGGAGGGAATGAATTATCTCAGGAACAGCAATGGGATAAAATCAAGCAAGGTCAAGCCATTGCTTACCGATTCTGGGGAGAGTAAGTAAAAAAGAGCGATAAACTATGTCAACTGATCAGGTAGCAAAGCTTTCTTTATTTGGTCGTTGATTGTGAGAGTATATTTATGGAATAGTTTTACTATTCTGTAGATGTGCTCTTTTTCTGTATATTGGATGCAATCTATTCATCAAGGAGGCAGGCAACTAAAGAAACAGGGATCCAATATACTTTTGCTGAACAAGAAATATCCCAAGGAGATCCTTTCGATTGTTTAGAAGAAAGCTATAATTATTTAAAAGCTCACGGATTTAATTAAAGGAGTATTTCGATGAATCAAAACAAAGTAATACAGACCTCTGAAAAAGCGGAAACAATATTTCGACAGATTGATGATAATACAAAATTAGGTGACTTACGAAAAATTGCAAAAGAAATAAAAGTTGATCATGAACTGGCGATGGAACTTTGGTCGAGTGGTAAGTTTTTACCAAGGCTTTTATCAATCTTAATTATGGACAAAAAACTACTTTCAGAAGAAGTATTAGATGAACTTGTTGATGATATGCAAATTCATACATATGATGAAAGTAACAATCTAATAGATTGGTTGTTAGCTAATCAGCTCACAAAGAATAAGAAATTAACGACACTCATGGAGTCGTGGGAGGATAGTCCATACGCACTTCAAAGGCGGACTTACTGGTATCATCAAGGACGATTAAGATGGACTGGGAAAACACCACCAAATAATACATCAGACTTGGTAACTGCAATTGAAGCTAAAATTAGTCAAGAGCAACCAGAAGTTCAGTGGGCTATGAACTTTACAGCGGGCTAGATTGGGGTTTATGAGGAACAGTACCGTAAACGTTGCGTTATAATTGGTGAAGATACAGGCCTGTACAAAGATGAGAAAGTTTCGAAAGGGTGTACGCCGAATTATTTACCAGAATTTATTATGATTGAATCAAATAAACGCGATTTGTAAAAGCGATATTTAACTTCATTCTCACTTCCATAATATCTACTTGAGACGATAATTTATTAATTATAAAACAAAGTAAGTTATCAATATAATATTGAAATTATAATGTTTAGTTTAGGATGGAGTGAATGGTATATTGTAAGTGAATAACAAACTTGAAGGAGTAGTTTAATGACGTCAAAGGGTCTTGATCTAAATGCAAGATCGGTTTGACTCAAGTTAACGTCTACAAAAAAGAGCGAGGCATATGTGCCTCGCTCTTTAACTATTTACTTCGCATTTGATGCTTCTAATACTAAGACGGTATCCTGATCAAGAATAGTTGTATCCCCATTTGGAACAATCAACTCATTATCGCCTCTTAAAACTAAGACGATCAAGGAGTCACGTTCTAAGCGAATATTTTTAATCTGTTTATTAACCCAATTGTGGTGGCTGTTGATTCGAAATTCTAGTAAGTCCGTTCCGACCACATCGAAGTAAGAACGTCCAGCTAAGACAATGACATCGCCAACTTTAAGTTGCACATCGCCGTTCGGGACAATCGTTTCGCCGTGACGAAGGACTTTTGCGATAATAAAATCAAAAGCCAGTGTGATATCTCGAATATAAGTATTCACTAAGTCACTGTCTGCTTCTATCTTAGTAGCTAAAAAGCCGACGTCACTCTTATCTTGTAACGAGTTGAAGTTACGTAAAGACGCATCTTCAGGATCAACCATATCCATTTTCTTAGATAAGGTTGGTAAATAACCTCCTTGAATGAGCGATGATAACAGACAAATATCAAAGACAATATGATAGAGGTCGTTCAAGAATGGTGTGTCAGAATTGACCACACTAATGGCGAACGCAATTGCCGCAGCTCCTCGTAGTCCGGCAAAGGCAATAACAGGCAGTTGGTTTTTATTCAACTTAAAGGGCGCCATTAAACCATAAACCGAGGCAGGACGCGCAATAAATGTCATAAATAACATAATCACTAAGGCAATCGGCAACATCGCAATAATCGAACTTGGATCAGATAAAAGACCAAGTAAGAAGAATAGTCCAATTTGCGCTAAGTTTGTAAAGTTATCAAAAAAGAAGACAACTTCACGCTTACCAACAAATTCTTTATTACCAATATAAATACCAAAGATATAAACCGCTAAGTAGCCGTTACCACCAATTTGGTTTGTAAATTCATAAGTGAATAAAGCAGCGGCAGCTAGCAGAATGACTTCCATATCTTCTCGAGTATTTAAGTAGTCGAGAATACGGATGAATACCCACCCTAAAGCAAATCCAACTAATAAACCCAGCCCAACTTGTAAGATAATTAAGACAGGAACATTGACGTTTTTTCCTTGAAGAAGTGTCGAGAATAGCACAACCATTGTGTATGCGGTCGGGTCGTTCGAGCCGGATTCTAACTCAAGCATGGAGTCTGTATTGTATCTTAATTTTAAGCGTCGAGAGACGAGAACGTCCGATACACTGGCATAATCGGTCGAACCAACAATGGATCCGAGTAACATAGCCTCAAGTAAAGAAAAATCAAAGACTAAATAAACGAAGAGTCCGGTGATCAAAGCGGTTAGAACCGTTCCGAGGAAACTTAAAGTAATAGCTTCTTTTGCAACTGGCTTTGACATCTTCCATTTTGTACCAAATCCTCCATAGAAAATAATGAACATCAGAGCTATGGAAGATACTTGATTGGAAAAATTATAATTCGTAAAATCTGCGCCAAAAAAATTAAAGGAAACACCTAAGAGCATGAACAGAAGTAATTGTGGTATCTTTAAATCACTTGAAATGCGCATAGCAATCAAGGCCAAGATAAGCACAAGTGAAATGGTTAATATATAAATTGTAATCTCTCCTTAAATATTATTGCTAAAGACTATTATAGCACAGTTGGGTAGAGTCCTTAGTGAAATTGCTTATAAAATTAGCGGGAATAATTTCTAAGCGAATACTTGGGAAAAGCTCAGAGAAAGTAGTGTGCAGTTACCTTTAGTATGAAGAATATGCTATTTGTAACTAATACGGAATTTGGCATAGATTTTATTAGATAGCGTTATAAAGATACATATATAAGTAGAGTCAGTCAAGTCCATAATTCTGTGTAAAATACTATACAATGTTTCACCAGTCTCTCATTGATCAAACTTAATATATTTTCTTGTAGAAC
>NZ_JBHSHQ010000064.1:0-26387 GCF_042652985.1 Ruoffia tabacinasalis
ATTGCGGATGCCATACTTGATCGTGCCATCTCAAACTCTTATCATTTATATATTTCTGGTGATTCTTTAAAGAATGAAGACTGGTTCAGCGGGTTCCGACTAGACTGGTTCAGCAAAACGCGATTTGCCTGGCTCAGGCAATCGCGTTTTTATGGCCTTATTGAAACGCTATATGCACGGGTCAATGATTGGTTCAATCACTTGTCGAATTGCTTGTTGAACAACTCGATCGCGCACACAAGGAATGCCTAGCTTTCGCTTCTCTCCATTCGGTTTTGGTATTTCTACCCGTTTAACCGGTTGGGGTTTATAAGTCCCATTAAGTAATTTATTCCGTAGAGGAATATAATACGCATTGATGTGTTCTTCTATTTCAAAGACGGTCATCCCGTCAATACCTGCTGCACCTTTATTCCGTTTAACGGATTTAATGGCAGCTTCCATATTCTCTCTTGTTACAACTCGCTCCATCAAAGACGGAGTCTTACGATACATTTCTGTCATTTCACCTAAAGTTCACTAGACACATCGATTTACTCTTTCGGTTCCACCTATTCCCTCCACCGACTGCCAACCTAAGCGGTTGTTTTCTGTCATTATTGTGAACCTTAACCTCCATTCTATAATTTGTATTGATATTGTTCGGTCCTTCGCTACATTCTCGCTACTACGACCTCTGCTGATTTCTCACTATTCGTTGTTACTACTGAGTCGCTAGTGAGACCTCCCCAGGTAAGGTGCGATAACCTTCCACTCATGTCACTGCTTCATTTACTGTTTAGGATTCGTGCAGTATTGGACTTCACTTTGTCATGCAAGCTCATCCATCCCTGTTCAGCCTTGATATGAAGTTTCTGTTAGTCAGTGCGAGTGTTTGCCTCCGGCTTCCTTCAGATTCCACCTCACGGTGGACACCCTTGCCTTTAGCTAACAGTTCCTACTGCCAAGTCTGTAGTGGACTTTCACCACCAAGTTATCGCCCATGCCGGGCGCACATACAAAAACCAGCTAGCACTTTGCTAGCTGGTTGAAAGTTTTCTTAAGGGCCTTTAGTTAAGATCCATGATATATTCATATGATAAGTATCATCACTCAATTTCATCATCACTTCTGGAGGTATCGTTAACAATATATCTTCAGCTGCATAAGACAAAGTCCATTTTACAATTCCGACATATCCCCCTGTAGTAGGCTTTTGATATTCAGCAAAAGATTGTTTATCATCGCCTACAAATAAAGTTATAGGAGAATTTTCCGTAGCAGACAGATCTTCATCTGATGACAGCTCGCCATTTTCAAATTTAATACTTGCTCCATTCAATAAATCTCCAGAAGCCTGAGCAGAAAGTTCCCAATCAGCTCCTTCCGCACTTCGATTATCCGTAAGTTTAATCTCAATGCCATTAGTTGCAGCTTTATCTTGGACACCTTGATAAGTAAAGGGCATACTGCCAAAATTAATGGTCGGAGGTACGGATGTTAACTCAATATCTTCTACATATAATTCTTTTTCACTAAAGCTAGTGCCGATTGTTGCTTTAAGATTCCCATCCACTCTTACTTTTAATAAAAAAGAGCCAATACTAATAACTAACTTATCACCTACATTTAAATCAATATCTGAAATATCAAATTTAAAAGTTAAGTTCTGGATGATGGTTTCCTTGTCTATTTTAACTAAAGAGTCTCCTTGATAGATTCTCAGATTGATATTTCTTCCGTTTAAGGCTCCACTTAAAGAATCTAAAATATTATCAACTGAAATATCAATTGATTCTAGTAACTTTATATTTATCAAATTGGCACTTATATTATCCATATCTATACTACCTTTTATGACCTTTGTCGAGGCTTCGATAGTTGAATCAATAATAATAGCATCACTCAAGATATTGGTTCTGTCGTGAGACACTTTGAAACGGGTTGTTTCGAATGGTATAAAGTTAACGTAATGGGTCCGAAACCAATCAAATAAATACCTTTGAACTTCTACTCTACCTGAATCTTCGTCTGGACCAAAATGGAATGTAATTTTGTCCGAATCTTCAATCTTCCTATCTAATTCAAAAGAAAACTCAATCCTCCCTAATGGTCGAGGTAAGATCTTGTAGTTTACCCCATAGCCGTATTCAGTTATAAGGGCATTGTTAATTTTAACATATAACTTACCTTTCGTCGCGATTTGATTCATTGTATAAAAATGATCAGTCCCAGAATAACTATTATTCGGTATTGCCTTAATTTTTTCATCAATTTCGTTAACATTAATCGTACCACTTACCTTTGTGGTAGTCTTTCCATTCACTTGCTCATCCTTGAACTCGAGGTCATTCCAGTTAATCCATTCCCCCGCATTCATGGTTATCTCAGTGGTAGCAGTCGTTAATACCTCCATGTTAGACGCAGTCATCGGCTTTTCTTCCATACCCACCACTTCCACTACAAGCGGTGCTATTTCCAGCTTAAACTCTAAGCCATTCTCCTCTTGCCAAGCTATGTCACCTATACTAAAAGCCACAACAGAACCTTCCGGCAAGTCATCTAAAATATCAAAGGTCGCCACTCCCACATCGCCTATTAATAACTTAGAGTACAGCTCACCGTCCACCGACATGGTGATTTCACACTCAGCTAAGCGCTTCATCACTTGCTCTTGATTGATATTTGTGTAGCTTTGAATACTATCAAAAACCACTTCTTCAACTACTTCAATCGACCACTTGCCCTTCTTACCAGCTTCCATAGCTGCTAGGTCCCAGGGTCGGAGTGCGTCTTCAATGACAATCACTTCTTCAGCCACACCCTCGACTACAATCTTCAAAGTGTCAAAACTCAAAGTAAAAGCTTCAGCCTTAATCTCTGGGATATCAAACTCCAAAACAGTTCCCTTAGGCAAAGACTTCGTAATATCAAAAGTCGCCTGTGTAGATTCATCCAACTTTACTCGCGACATTTCACTGCCATTCACTGAAAGTACCATCTGGCTTTGAGTCAATCCGTCTATGGCTTCTTGGTGACTCGCTTCGTCCAATTGGGCTAGATAAGGATTGATTCTCTCCCAATCCAACTTCATCAGCCATGGATTGGCCCTGCCTTCTTTAAGTAAAGCCAGGTCGTCCGCCTTAATGCCATCCTTAATATTCAAATTAATTAGACCGACAGTCACGTCTTCCTCTGTAGAAGACTCATTAGTAGACTCATCCACTGGCTCTTCTTCTATATTATCTGCGGACTCAGATAACTGGATAGTGCTTTCCACTGATTCACTGAATTCCTCCACAGGTATTTCCTCCTGCACCGATTCTAATCCAGCTGCCTGATCCATTTGGGCGACCACCGTGGTAAATGGCCCTGCCAATAAACTAGCCAACACTAAACTGATAAGTCCTTTACTGATTTTATCCATTTACTCACATCCCTTTAATCCGCAAATCCTTATTCAGACTCAGATAAACTAAATTCTTCTTCAAATTCAAATTGTTCTTCATCATTACCAAAGCTGACTTTCAAGATATAGTCGCCCGCTTGAAGTTCAATATCCTCTAAATCCACACGGAAACGAAAATCATAAGTCGGCGCAATATCATACATACTGTGTTCAGCAGTCACCAATGCATTCTCTAAATCGTCCTTAGAATAAACAGCCGCATTTATATCCATATCCGACAGAAAAACAGGCGTTAAATTAGAAAAAACAACTTCCAATCGGGGACCAAATAAATCATTCAACTCAAGGACTTCCTTAAAAGCTAGTTTCGGCTCCACCACTTCATCACTTTGGCTAGAGACCATATTTAAGGCAATTTCATAATTGAAGCGGTTAGTAATCCCAGCTTCTTCTGATTCTTCTTCATGTAATTCGAAGTGAAGACCGCCGAGTATTTCTCCAGGAAAAGCTTCATCTGGTGCTTTAACAGAAATGATAGCATTGGCCTGCCCATTGGCTGGAACTTCAACAATTTCTTCCTCAATTGAAACAATCTCATCAAATTTCGGTGAAGTAGATTCAGTCACAGGATCTAAAGAACCGTTATAAACCAAGACACCATTCACATTGGTCACCGTCGTATTAGCCGTAACTTTCACTTCAATATCTTGGTCCGATGAATTATTAATCACCACTTCTAGTTCCTGTTCTTGACCTAGATCCAATTCAATATCGAAGTAAGACACCTCACTTAGCTGGTTGTCAGGCAAAACCGCTCCAACAGAATAGGATATAGCTTGTAAACCATCCTCCGCCAGAACAAATTGTGGTGATAATATATTATAAAATAATAATAAAGTTAAAAATAATTTCTTCATAATTTTCTTTTACATCTCCTAATTAGCAATAAAACATCTCAATACAAAGTGAATGAGATGTTTTATTGAGTATTAAATTTAGAATAACTATTTAACGGCTCTTAAAGTCCATATGATGGTTGTGGAGTATTTTCCGTCGGCAGCTGATATTTCAGCCATCTGAGCTGGCGTAAGTTTTAATGTCATTTCTGAGGCAGGATAGCTTAAAGTCCAAGCACCAATCCCTTCGTTAGTTTTTTTAGTTCTGTCAGCATTTGAAACTGGTGTGCTCTCAGCTCCTACTTCTAAAACCAAATCTTCAACTACATTTGGATTTACATTTGGATTTACCTCTGATAAACCATTATCAGATGTAACTACACCTGAATTAAAAGTTATTTTAGAACCTTTCGGTAGACCATTATCAGGTTTCGACGCCACACTAGCAGTTAAATCCCATGTAAGCTCACTTCCAACACGGTCATCTGTTAATTTAATTAAAAAATTAGTAGCATCATTAGGAAGAGTGGCTCCCTCTTTTTCTACTCCAGCAAACGTAAAAGGGGTTTCCCCGAAATCAATAGTAGAGGTTGCTGATGTAAATGACAACGCTCCTGTATTGAAAGTAACTGAAGCCGTAGTCTCATTATTCGGATTGTCCTGCGCCCCTACACTCCCCACTCCCACACTTGACAATGCCATTACCCCTACTAAAGAACTCATTACTAATTTTTTTATATTTTTCATACTAAAACCTTCTTTCTCTTGTGATTTAAATAACAACAACATACTGTAACTGCTAAACTATACTTAACACTTTCTGCTAACTAACATTTTACACTTCCGCTATCAATTACTATAGTTAGATTATTTTCCACTCTAATTCTAAATCAATATCATATTTACTTTTGACTCTCGTTTGGGCAACATCCAGTAAAGATAATATATCATTTGGCGTTGCATTATCTATATTCACTATAAAACCAGGATGTTTTTCTGAAATCATTGCTGAACCTATTTGGAATCCACGTAAATCACAACCTTCGAATAATTTCCAAACATATTGACCTACTCCATTTTTATAAGGGCGTTTAAATACACTACCAGCGTTTGGATAATCCCGAGGTTGTTTCATATATCTATTCTTTTTATTTAACAATATTTTATCTAATATAGGTTCATAATCTTCTATGCGTTTTTGTACTTTAAAAGAAACTGATAGAATAGTATCTCCTCGTTCTCCCCATATTGGGTATCGTTTTCCAAAAAACTCTTTTTGTACTTCTTCAGTAATAACTCTATTGAATTTTTTACTATAATATGTAACTGTAGATAAAATATCACCAATCATATCTTGATAAGTTCCAGCATTCATAATGGTTGCACCGCCAACACTTCCTGGCACATCTTCTAAAAACTCAAATCCTTGAATCTCTTTCTCTAGAGCAAACCAACTTAGTTCACTTAAAGTAACTCCAGTTTCAACATATATAGTGTTATAATTAAAATATATATCATTCATATTGGATTGTCAACACTAAATCAAACAAATATTATAAGGTCTGTAATCGGTATTCCACAGGGCTTTTATAACCAAGCGTTCCGTGGATTCTAATATTGTTAAACCAATTTACATAATCATTTAATTCATGTTCTAGCTGATCAAGGCTGCTAAAACATGCACCGTTTGTGAATTCAGTTTTCACGACCTTGAACATCGCTCGGCCACTGCATTGTCGTAAGGGCATCCTTTCATACTCAACGAGCGTTGAATGCCGAACGTTTCTAATGCATCATCAATCAATTGATTTTTAAATTCGCTTCCGCGATCTGTGTGAAACGTTTCTATCAGATGTAATGGTCTTGAAATGCTTGATAATGCTTTGTATACCAGCTCTGCTGTCTTGTTCGCTCCAGCGCTGTGACCAATAATTTCGCGATTAAAAAGGTCGACAAATAAACACACGTAATGCCATTTTCCATTCACACGTACATAAGTTAAATCGCTAACGACCACAGCTAATTCTGCCCGGTGATTAAAAGCTCTATTAAGAATGTTTTTTTACTGGCTCTTCATTTACTTTGGACTTAAATGGCTTGAACTGAGCGACTGTGTAACTTGATACGAGTCCTTCTTCTTTCATGATTCGGCCGATGCGGCGTCTGTAAACCATTAGCCCTTTCTTTTCAAGTTCAATTTTAATTTTTCTCGTGCCATAATTATTGCGGCTTGCTTTAAAGACCTTGATAATCTCTTTATTTAAAGTGTCGTTCTCTGATTCTTTTTTGGATTCATAATAGTATGTACTTCTAGCGATTCCAAGGACTTCGCACATTGCTGATACCGAGTATTTGTGAGCGTTATTACGGATTACATCTACTTTCGTCCCATGATCAGCGCGGCTTGCTTTAAAATATCATTCTCCATCATTAGACGTTGATTTTCTTTGCGAAGCTTGATTAATTCCTCTTCTTCCGGGGTGCGATTATCTTTTTCTTTGAAAGAGCCAGATGCTTGGCTTTGTTTCACCCATTTATCAAATGCAGAGGCTGAAAGATCATATTCACGTATAATGTCTGCACGTGGTTTTCCGCTTTCATAAAGGCGTACTACTTGTCTTTTAAATTCTGGAGTGAACGTTCTGCGTACTCTTTTTTCGGTCATGGTAGATCCTCTCCGTTTCAGGTTCTTTTGTTTCATTCTACTAGACCTTAATTTTACTGTCTAACTTAGTGTAGCCTATTCTTTCACTTGCCTTTCATAGGAAGTGTTGTGATATCAAAGGTGCCATCTTTAAATCGACGATATAAGGTTCTCATCGAACAACTGATTGGCTGTTCAAAACGTCCAATGTTGACGTCTGGCGTCCATCCTTGAGCAACTTTTTCTTTAATATACTTCTGTTGCTTTTTAGGCAAAATGATTTTATGTCTACCGCAACGCTTTTTATATACTTTATAGCGTTTGTAGTAATCAATTGCTGAGTTACCTTGTTTCAAGAAATTAATAACGTTATAAATGGGCTGACGTGAACGCCTTAAGCGTTCAGCAATCATCGCAACAGAAATATTTTGATGATAATAAGATTCTATCATTACTAATTCATCCGTGGTAAGATGGGAGTAGGTCATTTATGATCACTCCTATTCTTCGTGGTGGAAGTATAGTTTGAGTGTATCATAAATGATTTTTTTATTTGTCTAGCTTAATTTTACAATTTACGGTGTATTTAATTTTAGCTAGCAAATAATAATTGAAAAGAACTTTATACTCCATTTTTCGATAACTTCAAATCATATATCGTAGTTCCCCCATCACTCCTCCAACCTCCCCAATTCCAATATCTCAATCACATTCGGTTTGGGTTGGCGGACTATCCCTGCCTTGGTCAACTTCGTCAAACTTCTGCTGAAGCTTTCTGGAGACATTCCTAGGAAGGATGCGAGTTGTTTTTTGGTTGAAGGGATCACAATTGATAAGCTTTCTTGTTGGTTGTATGCTTCTAACAAGTAAGCCGCTAAGCGGTGGGACGTGCTTTCTGAAGTTATCCAAGTGGTTTGCTGTTCGGATTCGTTCAGGCGGTTGGATAACTCTTCCAGTAATTCTATAGCAATCTCTGGATTTTGAAGCAAGACATCTTTGAAAACATCGCGCTGAATACTGCAGACCGTTGTTGGCTCCTCCGCCTTGACATAGCGGTTTATTTGCCGGTGGCTGAACAATCCAGATTCTCCGATGAAGTCGCCCGCTTCTAATTGACGAATATACTGTTCCTTTCCCGACGCAGATAAGCGATATATTTGCACAAGACCCTTCTGAAGTAGATACAACGTATCTGAATCATCACCCGCTTGGTATAAATATTGCCCTGCCTTAAACTTCTTAACTTGAATCTGAGCTTGAATCTTCTCAATCTGATCACGTGTCAATGTTTGGAACAGGGGAATCGTGCTTATACAATAATGATAATTGGAAAAATCCATATACTCATCCTCTCACTAATGATTTATCTCCTCTCATTATAAGGCAAAGCTACCGACTTTTACTCTTTTTTGCATAAAAATAAAAAAAGCCAGAACATATTCGCCCTGGCTCATTTAATCTAATACTAATTATTTTTCTTGGCTCGCATCATAATCTACTGCTTTAACGAAGACATCGATATTCCCAGCAACAGCCTTAGAATAAGGGCATACAGTATGTGCCTCATCCGCTAACTTCTGCGTCTCTTCGCGATCAAAGTCTTGAATTCCCACTTGAATCTCAACTTCTAACTTAAAATCCGCCGCATCCGGCTTCTTGTAAAGACGTACTGTATGAAGAACTTGCGACGCATTCTTAACCTTATGCTTACCCTTCACCAATTCTAAAGCTCCGTGGAAACACGCACCGTAACCTAAGGCGAATAACTGCTCAGGATTCTGACCTTCACCCGAACCACCCATATCTTTAGGTGTCGTAATCTTCACCTCATACGTCCCATCCGCTAAGTAACTCACACCATCACGACCACCCGTATTCACTGCACTTGTCTCATAAAGTTGTTGATAATCCGTCATCCCACATTCTCCTTTACTTATTTGATACCCCCATTATAGCACATACTAATCCTATTGTTCTTGACATAGGTCAAGGCTTGGCGAAAGTTTATGACTAGAATTCACAAAAATATTAAACTTGTGATTGCCCTGTAAGTGGATGAATCTATGCCATCACAGCTGGCGACTTAATATTGTCGAGTTTAATAACGTCTCGTTGTGCTTCACGAGACTCTGTTCCTCGCTAAATAGAGCCTCGAGTAAAAACTCTTAGAAAAGTTATTAATTCACTTTTCTAAGGGTCAACATTAAGTCATTGTGTGAAATGCGGGAAATACGGCTACACTTCAGTGTTTTGCACCTGTTTGTTGAGCCAGGATTTTACTATCTCTTTTTCTCTTCCCCTGGGCGCTCTGCGATGACTTGACTTGAGGTCACTATTAAGTTCATCAATAAACAGGCTTATCCTTCTTACCACAAAGAATTTGGTCATTTAGAAGGTGATACCATCATCGGTAAAAACCATAAGAGTGCCGTGATCACCTTTGCGGAAAGAGCGTCTAAGTTAATCATTGCTTTAAAGACACCCGGCCGGAAGGCCGAAGACATCGAGGTCACCTTGACCAACTGGTTTAAACAGCTACCCAAGAATCTTTTTAAGTCGATAACGTTTGACTGTGGCAAGGAATTTTCCAACTGGAAAAGTTTAAGCAATCAACAGGATATTTCTGTTTTCTTTGCAGATCCGGGCTGTCCCTCTCAACGTGGCCTCAACGAACATTCGAATGGGCTCTTGCGTAAAGATGGATTACCTAAACAAATGGACTTCAATGAAGTGAACCAAGCGTTTATTTCTTCGGTCGCCATTCGTAGGAATAAGATTCCTAGAAAGTCTTTAAATTATAAGACCCCGTTGGAGGTCTTTCTTGAGAATGTGTCTGGGTTAAATTATTTCTAGCTTAAATTGACAAACGAAAATATACATCTTCACTCACACTAGCGTCATCCCCCACAAAACCAGCCGGACTACTATTACCACTAGCTCCTTCACCTTCATAAGGAACACTTAATCCTTCTGCTTTCAACAGGTATTCTGAATCACCCGTACTCCATAATTTCAACTTATTCTTAGCAGCGTAGTCTTGGGCTTGGTAGATTGCTTGGAAATGCTGACTGTTAGGGAGGTAGCCATTGATATAGCGAGCGATAGCTAAGCCTCAGTGACAAGAATCTTTTGAAGTAAGATGCCATCAACCCAGACATGGACTAGGTCCCTTTGAAACTTATCTTTGATTGGCCCTTCATACTCGATTTGGATGAGGACAGCCTCTTTGAGCAAGGCGCGCACCCTATTCTTCGCCTCTTTTGCATAAGGTTTATTCTGCATCTCTGACGCCTCAATGAGCAAGAATCGCGCTTTTATAGATGGTTCCTCTGCTCGATCCAAGATAAAATCAGCCGTATCGCCATCAATCACACTGAAATCCTTGACAGTAATAAGCTCACTTTTATTCTGACTCTCGGCGAGTATTTTGTAGCCTTAGATCTCTTCTGTGACTTTCGCACTGATTGCGGTAGGGAAGATGACGCTGATTAAAATCACAACCACCATGAAAGTATTGATTAATTTTTTCATCGTAATTCTCCTCCCTTCGTTCTATAACTATTTATTATACTCCACTTTAATATTCTGACACTGATGGGTGTTTTTAGGCAAAACAAAAACCAGCTTCCTACATTACTGTAGAAAACTGGTTGTATTTTTAATATCTATTGGAAAACGATTGTGTAATTTCCATCCCCAATCTCTGGGTTAATTTTCAAGACTGTCATAATTGCTTGTTGGGCTTGTTTGTTAGCTTCTTCTAATAGGCCGTTAGCAGTGGCTTGTTCTTCGACCACTTTCTCTTGCTCGATAGCGAAGGCTTGATAGTCTTCAATCTTAATTGGGTTGAAGATTGAGCTCTCTTCGTTCAACACTTTGATAGATACTTCATCTAGTTCATGAGACAGAATTTGAGAATCCGGGATATCAATGTAAATTTCTGCATCTCTCACATCAACATTCACAGCTTCCATGTCAATCCCAGCATGGATAATACCTGAATACGTTAAGATAAAATTCTTCTTAGTGAAAGGAACGTTCCAACCGTAAAATGTGTTCTGGTTCTCGAATGCGCCAGCATTAGTGTAGTGATACTTAGTCGTAGTCAACTCTGATACCGTTTCAATCTGATGTTGTATTAAATTACTATCAATAGCTGGACCTTCTTCTTCATCACCACTTGTTATAGCATAAACTCCTATACCTAATAGAACGAGTGCACCAATCACTAATGCAGTAAGAGAAAAAAGATTCAACGACTTAAATGCATTCAACCACTTTGGTGAAGAATTACTTCGTTCCTTGTTATCCCCAACAGTTGACTCATCTTTCACAACTTTTTCTTCTTCCGTCAACTTTTTATCATCCATATCGCTACCTCCAATAATTATTTTATCGTGTTTAAATTGTAATAACAGTCAATTTAGTATAACAAATTAAACGGCAATAAGCCTTAACTATTTTTAGTTTTTTTGACTATTTTCAATCTTCGCCGATGTAATAAGAGAGGTTACAACAGCCATCAACTTATTACCATCAATACTTTTACTAATATTAAAAGTCTCCTGATTTTCTTTATTACTTATCAGATTCTTCCAGAAGACTTTTATATCTTGCTCGTTAAGATTAATATCATAGAGAAGATTCGCTAAGTAAATGATTAAGTCTTGATGCCTATATATTTCATCTATACTTAAGCCTCCAAAATTATTCGCGTCCTCAAGTAAGACAAACTTTCTAAAATACTCTGGTGGCACATTGGATTGTAAGCCCAATCAAGGGTTAATTAATAGCTGAACAGATGATTTTAATAAATTAATTGACATCCCTAGAGCATATTTTTGAGAATTAGATAACATATCATAATTATGTTCAAATTTTTTAATCTCAAGGTGATACTCATAAAGTAAACGCGTTTCTTCTTTTAGTCGATTAATTCTTTCTTCTAATTCTAATCACAAAGTCAGAGCCAACTAATTGGAACGGTTTTGTTGTCCCTCGGCCTTCGGAAACATTCACGAATGTCTCGAATAATCCGGTAATTGGGTAAACATCTATACTGTCGGTTGTTGGCATATTGGGTGATGGCATCACGAATGGAATATCTAGTTCAGCATAAGATTCACTTCGGTCGTAGCCTTGCATTTCAATCACTTCTAGGTCAACACCCAAATCAAATTCCCCATTAAAATACTGAGCTAACTCTCCAAAAGTCATCCCGTTAAAATGGTGTTCAAGAATTTTACGGTAGTTCACTATAAGATAAACTCTCCTATATAATAATCATACTAAACCGATAATATGTATCATCCTTATACAAATGGGCTATAAATTAACCTATTTTGTTTTACGTGTATTTAAAGGAGTGGAGCAGTTCCCACACAAATGGAGCTACTCTCTGCACTCGGTGGGACTATTTAACCGCAATATTCAGAAACAAACGGAAAAATAATTCGACAGAAAATGGAACATCAAAATAGTAAACTGGCTTCTGTAGTCTTAGTAAGGTAGTTAAGATAATCATTAATCTTAACTCTGTTAGAATTAAAACTTTTGTGATATACCATAATCAACGATTACTAGAATTAAAAAATAGAACGCGCACCTTGTAATTAAACTACTTAACAGCTTAACTGATCGATGTGGAAAGAAATTCCTAATAATCTTTCAATATTTAGCAAGAATGAACAAAGAGTATCCCTCCAAATAGTTACGTGCCTACTATTTGAAGGGATCGTAAATATTGTTATTCTTTAAATTAGCTATGCTACATCATTTTATCAAAATTCATCTCCTGTAATGAAGTGCTCTTTAGTACGCATCGGGCAAAATATTCTAATAATGTAGGCGAGAAATGACTATATTTTTAAGTTGAGTAACGCGAAATTTTGATAAAGAGGTTAGTAAATCGCGTACTCATAAATAAACGACTGACTTAAACTTGAAATTTACAGTGCTTTTCCTCACTATTCCAACTCAAACTTAGAAAAATAGATTCTTGGATTAAAACCATTATTGTCTGCATAATCAAACCAATCAACTATTTTTAACTTCAATAGGAAAGATTTAAAATTAGTCAGTTTAAACTTACCATCAGCAACACCATTATAGACATAATTTACGCTACCATCAGCTACCCAAAGAACATTCATACTTCTGCTAGTCACTATGTCATCTATAATCTCTGCTGTTAGATTCCCATCTATATATTTTTCTAAGTGTTTTTTTACTTCAAAATCTTCATGATGGATTAACATATTTATTGCTAGTACTGACTGATCAAAACTATATAATGAATTCGCTGTATTAGTTCCAATTTTTATTGCATAAAGTTTCTTTGACTCTTGATTAAAAATATCAGCTATCTCTACATCAACTCCATCAACTACCACGAATCTTTTATGTAATTGAATATTTCCTTCCATTCCTGCTAAATAGTCTACATATTTATCCTCGATTAATTTTCCTTTTTCATTTTTCAGATTATTTGGAGAATTAAATTCGTTCAAAAACTGAACTTTATCATTTAACTTTTCCAACTTATCATCCAAATAATTAAAAAAGGATTGTGTTAAATATCCCCATTTCCCATTAGATAATAAATATACTTTATCGTCATATTCAATCTCTGCAAATATAACTCTTTTTAAACTTTGATTCTGAAATAATTCAGGCTCATTCTTATTTATAATTTTACATTTTATATCATCAAGTTTGTTAATTTTATCTTTATATTTTATTGCATACTCAGATATTGATTCATCATTAATTTCTATGTTTTGTTCAGTACTTGGCCTGTTTTTTACATATAGTGACACTTCATCATCCATAGAAACTATATTTATTCGACTTCCTACGAGATTAATTCTGTTTAAATCAAAGAATATTTTTTCTGATTGATTATTATCTAATAATAAGTCTAACAATTGAGCATCTAGTTCTTGCTCTATTTTACTATCCCTTTCAATATAGTTTATTCTTGGATACCTAGAAATTTTCTTGGATATTAAAGCTTGATCGATCTGATTAAAAATATCAAAAAAATCTTCTAAATTATTATCTGGATCTTTACTGTCAAGATTAAATTTTTTCCCCAAAGCTATAGAGTATGAACAATCCATAGTTTTTCCGAAAATTGCTTCATCTGCTCCCTCAGTCTTCCCAGAAATAAATACTATACTTTCGCTAGCAATTGGTGAATCACTTAAATTCCCTTTATATTGAGCAATTTCACTCATTTTATTTTGTAGTAAAAAATGAGATGATTTTAAATTTAATCGCCTCCTTGGTATTTTTCGTTCTGCTATCTCCATTCCAAAGTTTAAATCTGACATTTTCTCTACAATATGATATGCGTAGCCTTTTGGTACTAAATAAAGGTTTTCCTGTGTTTCAGCTAAAATAATACCGTTAAACTGTCTAGGTGTGTAATCCTCCAACTTAAAATCAAATATCTCTTTTATTTCTTTTATCCAATCTGGTAAGTTCTTATCTTTACTTTCAATATATAATTCAAAGTGTGTGTCATACTCACGTTCTCTTGCAATTTCGTCAACTTTCTCATATCTGCCATCTTCTTCTAAAAATGCTCTCGCTTCTTTGATATGACTAAAATGTGATTTATATATTCTTAACTCCAAATGACTACCTACTTTCTGTTAATTTTATTTTAAAGTGGTTTTATTTATTTTTTAAATGTTTTTTTTGATTAGTAACACTGATACACTCATCATTGCACACTTCGATGAGCTTAATAGTTATTTAGCATATTGTCTTCTTACTGGTTGAATAATAAGCATATGTTTGACATAATTAGTTAAAGTATTATTTAAGCCAATATGCTTTGCTACCGTTTTGTTGCCGCAAAACGGTTTTATTGTTTTTATTTTTGCTGTTATCATTTCATGCTCTACTCCTTTGATTAATATAGTTCATAACAATTGAAACTTATCCAAATTATCTATAATAAACAGCACACACCTTTCAAACTTGATTTAAGACTCAATTAATATCTTAAAAAATAAAATTCACTAGAATAATCTGGAAAACCATTTATTTTAACCTGTACTAATTAGATATTAATTTGACTCTAACCACATATTATCACAGGGTATCTTTAAATAATAGATTGATAACCACTAAATGTTGTGCTTTAAGATTCAATCTAACACCATATATTGTGTTCATCTTACTAGGAAGCCATCACTTACTTATTCAATTCATAAATCTTTATCTTTAATTATAAAATTTAACTAATTATCCACAGAAACACCCCGATACCATCTCACGATACCGAGCCACACACATCCTAACTATTCAATTACTCAACTACTCCTCACCAACAAACCAATACCTCACCTCATCATATATAAATTTCTCCCATTCATCCTCACCATAAAGTCTGTGTTAATGCTAAATTAGATTCAACAATAATTGCTAGATAAGTTTCGGCACTTTATTCCAGAAAAAACCAATTCGGTTATACTTTTACTGTATCAATTGAATTGGAGGTTGAAAGGTGAACGAAAAAAAGATGAGCATTTATCACGAAATCCATCGATTGCATCGATTGGGATTCAATAAAAGTCAAATTGAACGAAAAGCTGGAGTAAATTGAGATACGATGAGAAAATATCTAGAAAAGAACTTTGAAGAAATATCCGAATGGACATATAAGTTACAAAATCGAATCACGAAATTGAACCCTTACGCAGAAATTATTCTTGCGTGGCTGAAGGAGCATAACGATTTGTCAGCTGGTCAAATCGAGGATTGGCTGTTGGAAGAATATCCGACAATAAGAAGCTATCCCTGAAGTAGAGATGAGTTCGAAAATTAAAGTAAATTGGGGACAAACCAAGCAAACGACAAGAACCAAAGATGAAATCAAGCTGTATTTTATTACTTTTGTTTTATCGCATAGCCGATATTGATATCTAGAATGGTTGGACCGTCACTTTACAACATATGATACGATTCGTTCGCATGAAATTGCCTTTCGCCATTTTGGCGGAATGTCTGAAAAAATGATTTATGACCAAGACAATTTAATCGCGGTCAGTGAGAATACCGGAAATCTTTTACTTACCTAAGACTTTCAAGCTATCAACAAGCCCTAGGCTTTGATATTTACTTATGCCGTGGATCCGATTCCGAAACAAAAGGAAAAATTGAACGGGTTGTTGGTTATGTAAAATCTAACTTCGCAAAGAATCGGATTTATGATGGACTGGATGACTGGAATGAAAAATCTCGTTCTTGGCTAGAGCGCACTAGAAATCATAAAGATATATCTTTCAGAATGAGCATAACAGCTACCGTCAATAAAGACAATACGATTCGCTTTAGAGGGAACCGCTGTTCGGTACCACTTGTTGCCTATACAACCGTCGCTTCAAATCAAGTCTATCTTCAAGAAGACGGCCAAGAATTGGTTATTCTACATAAGATTACTGGTGATGAGATTGCGCGACACACCCTTTCTTTAGAAAAAGGTAAATTAATAAAGAATCGCAACCACGGGCGGGATCGGGAAAAAACACTCCGAAAATACCGTACAGCTATGATTGACCTCTTCGAACAAGAAGAATCCACCATTCTCTTTATCGATAAAATAATGGAAAAGTATAAACGGTACGCACGGGATCAGTTTATGATCTTAGAAAAGAGTATTCAAACCTATCCAAAAGAGCGAGAAGCAGCACTCGCCCATTGTATCAAAAACGGATTATGGAGCGCTAATGATTTTAGAGATGTCGCTGCTTATTTGAACCAGAACAGCCTAGGAGATATTGCGAAAGGAATCGAATCAAGTTCTTCGACTGCTTCATCAGGCATTCAAGTATCTACACGCTCAATCGGTGAGTATGTTAAAATCTTGGGCGGTGGAATAAATGAGTAACGGCTTGGAAGAATTACAGCAGACCTTAAAGCAGCTTCGTTTATCCGAAGTATCACTTGAGCTACCTGCACTAATGCGGGAAGCTGAGCAAAAGTCCTGGACTTATTATGAACTGTTAAACCATCTCTTGAAATACGAACTCACAAAGCGAGATGAAAAAAACAAAGCACGTCGCTTAAAATGGGCAAAGTTCCCTTACCAAAAGACGATTGAGGACTACGATTTAAGTGAGCAGACAAGCCTCGGTGAGCGGCAAATGCGTCAGCTGAAGGAAATGAATTGGTTGGAGCAACAATACAATCTCATTCTCCTTGGGCCACCTGGTGTCGGCAAAACGCATTTAGCGGTAAGCTTTAGATTAGTAGCGATTGAGCAAGGCTATCAAGTTATGTTTCTCCCCATGGGAGAATTGACAACGATACTTTAAACGAGCGATTATACACAGGAATCAAAGATAGCCCTAAACAGGATAAAAAAATCTGATTTATTGATCATCGACGATTTGATGTACATGACGACGGATCCAATGGAGGCAAACCAATTCTTTCAGTTGGTTGACTACCTATATTAACGTAGCTCAATCATTCTGACTTCGAATAAGAGCCCAGATCAATGGGGAGAACTGTTGGGCAATAAACGAGTCGCAACTGCGATTCTGAATCGCCTTCTCCATCGGGTAGAGCTTATTCAGATGGACGATGAAAGTTATCGAATGAAACATCGACAACGCGTTTTTGATGAGTAATCAGTGCCGAATCTTATCGAGCAGAATCTGCGGAAAACTAATTGGCAAAAAGTGCCGATTTTTACTTGAAGTTAACAAATATTGGAATGAGTCATAGAAAGCAGGAAGAATTAAATCGGTTATGACATAATACATGTAAGAAGAACTGATTATATTTGAATTATTAGTTAGTAGTGGTGAGTTCAATGAAGCGAAAGATAAAAAAGGAGATTAGTCTTGTATGCAGGCAATGAAACATTGTAAGATAGCGATGTAAACGGAGAATATGACGATTATGAAAGTGTCTGATTACATTAAAGAGATGAAACAAATAGATAAACAATTCGCTCACTAAATGAAACATAAAAAAAATAAACTTGCTTATTCTATGCTGGTAGTGCAGTTAAGACAATCACTAGGTTTAACTCAGTTAAAATTTGCTAACTTAGTTTATATGCCGCAAACGATGATTGTTCGAATTGGGAATGGGAATACTAATTTTACACTCAAGACACTTGAGTGCGTCTCTGAACGTAGTGGTAGGAAGTTAGTGATGTGTTTTAATTAATTAGCAGAAAATGAACATAAATATACCCCCAAAAATTTAGCTACGTCCTAATTTTTGAGGGTATTATAGATATTTTAGCCTTTGACTCGACCTATGCTACATCATTTTCTCAGAACTCATCTCCCATATAGATACAATCAAAATTGAGTTGTTAATAGTTTATATAATTTCTTTTTAAAATCAATGAATTCAGAATCTTGTGGATTGATTTGTAAAACATAATTAACTTTACCTAACACAGTTATTAAGTAATTTTTTCGTGCGTCATGATTATAAAGACCATTTTTATTAAAATGGTTTTTAGAATGATTAAGAATATAGTATAATTCAAGTCTCAGATTTTTTCTATACTTCCTTGGTGCCTGTAATTTTTCATTGACAACAATTCCAGTTACAATTTGCCGATTGTTTTTATGTAATATTTTCCTTTTTTTCGCGTTTAATTTTAGTCCCAGAAGACGTAATTTTTCTTTAATGATTTCTTCAATGAAAGTAACTTCAAAATCTCCTGAAAAAGTTAGATCATCCGCATATCTTGTATATCTTATATTTTCTTTCAAACAAATACTTGCAATTTCATTATCAAATTTCTTTAAAATCAGATTAGATATTATTGGACTGGTACTAGCGCCCTGGGGGATTCCCTTCGTTATTTTATTATTTGTATACATTACCAGTCTAGCAAGTACGATGACTATCTCATTGCTATACCCAAAATCCTTAAACAATTTATATACTACTTCATAAGAAATTTCGTCAAAGAAGTTAGCTATATCAAGCTTGAGTACAATATTTTGTCTTCTATGGAATTTAGCGTTATCCTTTAAAGATACTCCTTTTGAGTATGATTTACAATATATACTTGCCTTAGTATTTTGTAATATATTTTCAAAGATCCATTTTTGAATTATATTAAGAGTTGGTAAAGGTGCTTTTATCTTTCTAAAACCACCACTCTTTTTCTTTAATTTAAACTCTTTATAATAATACTTAGATTCACTGTTTGTTATTTTGTAAATTTCTGAATAAGAAACACCTATAAGTCTCGATAAATGATCTACATTATAAATTATTGGCATCTTATTATTATGTAAATTCTTGGCATAGTTTAATTTTTCATTCAATTCACTTTCAGAAAATCGTTTAGTTAACTCATTTCTTTCAATAAATTTTTTCTTATACTCTTCCCAATTCAAAAAATCTCCTCCAAGAAAAATAATCCTTTACTACAAGAAAGCATTATTCCCAGCACAGTGATTGTGTGCGAACGACTGAGCCCCTTAGAACGCTTAGGGGCGAGGGAGAGAGAACACAAGCACTGTGCTGCAGGAATCTTTTTATCGTTTTTTGATAAAAAGTTCCTAGGATAGATAATTTTATGAATCCTTGAATAAAATTATCTATCCTAGAGCTTGAAACTCTTTCCTCTTACTACTTGACGAAATCATCAAATAGGATAAAACTAAGTTTTATCAAATTGCTAGTAAAGGATTGTATTAATAGTATAAGTCATCCACTCTCATACTTTCAATCAAAACATTAAAATCTAAAGAAATAAATTTTTCACTTCCTTTTAAATTTAATAACTTTTCTATGCGTTTCTTTTCATTCCTTCCTTTTTCTGTTAATTTATATTGGCCTTCAGTTCTTTCAATATAATCTTGATTTATCAGTTCTTGATAAAAATCAAGCATTTCTAGATAATTGTTATCTACAAGTAAATGTCTTATATCGATGTCTCTTTCAGTAAAAAATAATGCAGACCACTTTCTCCTCAATTTAATCTCATCGCGATTCATTTTTATCTCCCATTTCTTAAAAATAAAGGTTTCCTCTTGTTTATTCTACTTGACCATAAAAACGGTACATTATTGTTAGGCGTACGTATAGTAATTATTGTTGATAAACTTTCTTTATAACCAAGTTTAAAACTCTTTGCTACACTGTAACTACTTGATATGCTCGAAATTGTTTTCTTTATTTTTTTTAGCTTTGCTTGATCATTTTTAAACTTAGCATTCAAAGTTAAGTGTTTTAATCCAAAAATTAGTTTAATACCTTCCTCTGCTAATTTTGTAATTCCTATATCTAAAGCAGACAATGAAACAAGAACCATTTTTTTATTGTAATCTCCTCCTAATTCTTTTATTTTTTCCGCATATTGCTTCCAAGCAGTGACTGCATATGTTCCACTACCTATAAAGTCATCAACAAAAACAATCAATTCTTCATCGTTTTCCACTATATTTTGGAGATTTACTTCTTTTATATAATGTTGGACAATTATTTCTGGTCTGGATTTCATCTCGTTATTACTTTCATCAATAATTGAAAAATAAAAGGTATGGAATAAATAGGAAATGAACACACCACTCTTTATTTTTGTCAATTTTTCATCACCGCATTTTAAAAGTGGAACAATAATATATTTTTTTATTGTCGGATATTGCTTTCTTAACTGTACGTAACACTTATTTAATAAGCGAAAATAGTCATTTGGAGTTAGGATCTCAATTTCATCTAATAAGTCCAAAAACAATTCTTTTTCTTCATCCTCTTTAATATTAATGTATATTTCTATTGTCCTATTTATTATAACATTTTTAATTTTATTCTTTTCATTCTCATCATTTAGTTGATCCAACATTTTTTTCAACCACAGTTGATTTTCTGTTCTACGCTTAACACTTTGGGCTTGATCAAATATATTATTCATAAACTTCTCCTTGCCAATAATTTATATTTTCAATTTAATAAT
This sequence comes from Ruoffia tabacinasalis, assembly GCF_042652985.1. Lineage (NCBI taxonomy): Bacteria > Bacillati > Bacillota > Bacilli > Lactobacillales > Aerococcaceae > Ruoffia > Ruoffia tabacinasalis. Next base: position 20,880 of record NZ_JBHSHQ010000064.1, read on the forward strand.
AGTTGCTTCGATTTTCTTATCTGTATCTAAAACAATAGATAATTTATATTTAAGGTTGCAATCCAATCCACTAAGAACTCTATCGCTTAGTCTCGAATTATCAGCGTTTTCATTTACCATCAACTTAATTTGTTTGACATTCTCAAAAAGCAAATTTTAATTGAGATGCACTAAACTATTAGATAGAATAGAACAAAGTATTCTTATTCGAGTTAAGCGTAGGTTTATTATGTCAAAATACAACTAGTAAATCTGTGAAATACTTATAATATCTAAAAGTCTGACAAAATCGTATAAATAATAGATAAAACGTTCAATAACGAAACCCTAAGTTAACTTGAAATTTAAAACAATCAATAATCCAACATCTCATCCAACTTATTATCATCAATAGAAAGTTTTTCTAAACCTCTCTTGAATGCAGCTTTAATTTCTAGTACTTTATCTGGATTTTCCTGAAAAATATGTTTGATTATTTTCTTGGTAGATTGAGGGAAATTCCCTTCTGATAATTCCTTATTTAATACATAGCTGAATCTCCATGCATCTATTTCAGAAACATTCATTTTAATGCACAATTCCACTAATTCTGGATAGCTCTCTCCAATATTGGGTAGCCATCCTTGATATATACAATCAATATCCTCATTGGTTAATTTACTTGGTATATTATTTAATCGATTCAATAAATAATTTTTTAGCCATCTATGCCAAAGTTCATTTTTCTTTTCTTCTTCATTATTCTTTAAATAATATTCTATTGTCTTATGAAATCTATTGCTTACAATTTGTCCTGAGTTCTGCAACAACCTACCTATGTATTTTTCATTAGGATTATCTATTATTAAAATACAAAGTTGAGTATAGTAATTTACGAATGTTTCTCTTTCATTTTCAGGCAATATATATATCCTTTGAGCTCCTTTATAAAAAACAGCATTTAAATCGTTAATTGTTTCTAAATTAGGCTTCATAAATGAGAGAAAACCTATCCAAGCAGATGAATAAATTTCATCATTTTTATCTACGAATAATGGCAAGATTTTTTCAGATGACCAGTTACTATCAATATATTTTAATAAACTATAATACCCACCTAAGACACAATATACTAATGAATTTTCTTCATATAGTACATTTTCTAAAAAACTTGCATAATTTGATGGTAGTACTTTTAATTTATCGTTGATCGCTTTGCTCCATAAAATATTCACTGTCGTGATTAAAACCTTTCCTTTTGGAGTATTTAACACTTCATGAATTAAATCATCAGAATCCCTTTCAATATCCGTTAATTTATCCCATAAAGTTACACAATAATTAAAAACAAAATCTAACCCACTGCTATCCAGCCCAATTTCATCTATGTTTTCTCCTATAGTAAATAAAAACTCACTAATATATTGACCGTTATTAACCATTAATTCCGGTTGATTCGTTTTTGTCAAGATTTCTTTAATCAATTCAGCGTTTAACTTACCTTTGCTAAACCCTCTGAATACTGATCTCCATAATTTGGAATCCCATTTTCCTTCCAAGGATAAATTATCTATTAGTTTTTTCCCTAAATTACTATCTTCAACAATTACCTTTTCTAAAACGACTAATTGTTCATCAATTACAGCGTCATTAGTTTGCTCATTTAAATATACTTCAATTTTCTCGAACATTTCTGCAATATTTATGTCCTTTAAAATATTTTCCTTCGAAAATTGCACTTCCAATGACATTCGTTCCCAAGGTCCAACAATTACAGGAGAGGTATTTAATTCTGGAAAATCTCTTGGAGCAAAAGAATACTCTTCTCTAATTCTTTCCATTTCTGTAAATACTTCTTCATGATAGCTACACCTACTATTAATCCAATATAACAAATTATATTTTTCATATTCTTCAGTATATTTTCTAGACTCTTCATTAATTTGATCGTTTACATAAGTATAATTCAAGATATGGTCTACTATTTTTTCTTTTATAGTTGGACTTATTTCATCGAATAAGTCAGCGATTAAATGAAATATTTCTTGTTTCTCCCCGAAAGACAATAGGCCAATATCATCCATTACGATATTTAACTTTTCTTCATTGGAAAGTTGCTGAACATCTTTTAATACATACAGAGAAAGTCGTCTGAAAATCAATGAATCACTATACAAGTTTTGCATAGCCCATCCATATACAAAATTTTCATCTTCATGATTAATCAAAGATAGTAAATCCGCATATATTTTTACAATTACTTCATAATCATTCATATCTGATATTGAGTCTATAAAATTAACGGACACTGCTCCAAAAAATTTATAATCCCATGTTTTTTCTACAATTCTGATTTCACTAAGTATCTTTGTCAAAAAACTCAATACATCTAAGAAATAACTTCCAATTACTTGTTTTATACCTGTCCATACATCCAGTAAGTCTTCACTTTCTATTAAAGGTAAAATGTTTAATTTAAAATTCAAACGGTATTTGTCTGAAAAGTGATCATTTTGATTATAGTTAAAGCTTTTTTTATTCCAAATAATTTTATAATCAATTACTCTTTTAAATAGTTCATTCACATAAAAAGGTTCGTCAAAACTCATTATAATTTTCAATAAACGATAAGCATCAAAAACATTTAAGCTCTCGATATTGATGACGCTAAGTAATTTTAATAAAGTCTCTTTAGAAACATCTTTATTGGTAGTGACACAATTAACTATCATTCCTTGAAATTTATTATTTAATTGATTCCCTTGTTTAATACGTAATTCCACAAAGTAATCATAGTTTCTTCTTATAAAATTTTCAATTACCCAGTTTGCTAATTCTTTATCAACATTATTTAAGTCATCTGATTCAAATAGAAAATCTAAAAAACCATTATCATGTAACCAAAATAGCCACTCACTAGAGTTTACTTTCTTAAGGAACTTATCTACTAACTTTATATCGTTCATAATATTATGTATTAGACCATGTTCGTTTTCTTCTAGATATTTTGCTTCTTTTTCTCCGATATCTTCTATTATTTGGTTCCATTCAAATATACCTCTATTTATATGAGTTCCTAATTCTTCTACCGCCCTATTCAATTGCAAATAATTATGCTTCTCAAAAAGTATTGGTCTCAAACCTAATAAACTCCAATCACTCTCTTCGTCATCAGTTAGAATAAACCGATTATTTAAATGTGGCGGAATTGCTCTAGTTAGGTACTTCATTACGACATCCTGATAGCTATAGCCAATAAAAAGAACAACATACTTTGAAGTAAATAAGTCTATTAAAAAGTTGGAAACTTGCTTTCTTGTAATATATGCTTTACCAAAATCAGAATCTGTGACAATGATATTATTAGGTTCTGTTACATCACCATGTAAATGGACTAGTCCTTCAAAATTGTCACCGAATGGTAATGCTGGATGACTATATACTTTAGTTCCACATTTAATTTCATTAAGTATTTTATCAATCATTAAATCATAATTTGTCGTGACTATTCTTGGACTATCTCCTTTTTTAAATAAATTCACTATATTTATATGCATTATATTAGGTTGTAATGAATCCTCATTCAATCTGTTACATATTTGGGGTCTAATTTTTATTTCTTGTTGTTCCAATTTCCCTAAAAATTCATCTGGATTATCATCCCGATCATTAAATTCTATTCCTGATAGCGCACCTATCGATGCTGCTAATTCATTAAAGTCTGGTAATTTTGTAGGCTCATTTTTGGATATGCCCGCTCCAGCAAAAACAACTAATTTATTTTCTTTTATAGCATTTAAAATTTCATCTGGAAAATCTATATCATTAATAATCATCGATCTTGGCCTTTCTGATATTGATTAGTGAAACAAAACCTTTTTCACTAATCAAATGTAATTTTTATATAACTTGCTTCTTGATGCTTACATATAATAGTATAACATGTTGTTATTACTCTTTTTAATATACAAACATTAAAATACAAATTTATTATATGTTTTAGCAACTGTATATAAGTTCAATGTGATACAAAAAAACAGTCACCTCAACGATGACTGCCTCTAAAATAATTCTTCTATATCTTTATTTTATCTACTCCCTTACTCCCCACTAACCAACCAATACCTCACATCATCAAACATAAACTTCGCCCAATCATCCTCACCATAAAAGCTGCCAATTTCTTGATCCTCGGCATTTTCGTTATCACTATCATCCACAGCCTGACTCACTAAGACACTCTCATCCTCATCCAACTCATAATCCACCTTAAGCTCATAGAGTGTCCATTCAGCCCCTGCGAACTTCTCTTGTAACAGATTATAATGCTCTTTCGCTTCATCAGATAATGTATCTATCCGGCTTTCAGTGAAGTATTCCATGTCAACAGGGTCAATACTTGCTGCATAAAGTGTTTGGAAATCAAAGATGAATGCTTGTCTTGCATTATTAGACACATACAAAGCACTTTGAAGCGGTAGTTTTAATAAATTCTCAACATTCACTTCAAAGGCTTCCCCATCAACACTCAATACCGCTAAGTCTTCGATACTTTCAAGTTCATAATAAACCGTCTGAGTTATCGTGTCATTTTCTTCAATCAGCACTTCAACTTGGCTTGCTTCCTCATCAGAAGCTTCATCACTGACTTCTAGCACAACTTCTTGGTCATTTACGTTCTGTGCAATACTCATATGACCCACCCAATCAGCTTCAATATCACGGGCCGCTTCCTCAGTTAAATTGGTAAAATCATACATAATGCCTAAGAGGTGATCCTCAGCACTCTCGTTACTTGCTTCATTAGAACGTAAGACAAACACATGCTCAACCTCGTATGAACCTTGACCAAATTCAAAAGATTGTTCCTTTAACAGGGCAAATCGTCGCCAGATTCATCGCCTGGCTTGTCACTTTCTGATACACTATCTTTCAGATTCCTCTTCAGAAGATTCAGTGATATAGGCTAATTCTGGATACACCTCGAATAAGAAGCGAATCGTCGTACTTGGATCTCTACCCGTAGGGATCGTCATCAAATGATGAACCAGCACCTTATAAGCTGCATCTGCCGGTATGGCATCATATTGTGCCTCTGTTAAACTCATACCATATTCGGGTGCGTTAACAGCTGCGTTAAAGATACTTTGAATGGTTACGTTACGCTCTGGGTGATTGTTAGCATATTCAACCGCTTCTTCATACGTTAATACTCGTAAGTGATTATTTCGTGCTCCCGAGTCCGCCAATATCCAATTCGAGTCCACCTATTTGCCATTTGCCATTTGCCAATCAAGTCCACCCCTATTTTTGAACCAAATATGCCCTTCAAGACAACCAATTCGCGCTTCGAGTCCACTTAATAGTCTCTTTTGTGTATAGTGCATATAGCGTTCCAGAAAGACCATAAAAACGCGATTGCCTGAGCCAGGTAAATCGCGTTTTGCTGAACCAGTCTCGTCGGAACCCGCTGAACCAGTCTTCATTCTTAAAGAATCACCAGAAATATATAAATGATAAGAGTTTGAG
>NZ_JBHSHQ010000065.1:0-1069 GCF_042652985.1 Ruoffia tabacinasalis
ACGAAAAGCCTATGAATTCAACATAATAATTAATAACTTTACATAACAAATCTCTGTCCATAAGATGAGTGGCTTCTTCATGACTTAACAGAAGAAGAACTATACTTGACCATGGAAATCATAGAAAAAAGGGAAAAGACGACATCTACGATCTTCTGTACCCAGTTCAACACTGCTGGATGGCATTCTAAGTTGGGAGGTGGACCAACAGGCGAAGCAGTTATTGATCGGATTGTTCATAATTCCTACACCATCACTATCGATGGTGAAACATCTATGCGTGAACGACTGGGTTTATCCAATAACTTCTAGGATATTACTATGAAAAACTAATATAATCCTATGGATTATGTAAAGATATCCCATAACTAACTTAAATCACAGTGGTTATGGGATATTTCTTTAGTGGTACATTAAGCTGGCAAAAGGTGGTACATTCTTTGGCAAACAGTGGTAAGAAAGTTGGCATCAGTGGTACAAATGTGTGGCAGTAGTCAAAAGTTCCAAATGAAACTGAAGTTACCAGTTTCAGTAGTAGAATATTGAAAGATGAAATTGATGAAATATTAAGGGGAAGTGATGAGGCTAGGAAAAAATTATTTAGAAAACTTTTTAGCGTTCCTGTACCTGATCAGCCTTGGGAAAACCTTAGAACCTCACTAGTTCATGATATATTATCTCCTAAGATTGAGGACAATTTAATTACTTATACTATTTATAAAAATAGGAAAGAAAAGAAAGTAACAGAGAATATTGACGAACTTTTTGAAAAATTGTTAAATTTTCATAACGAGCTTAAGAAAATAGTAGATGATGATAATCATGCGCTTTAATTATTAAGTTAAACGAAGATATAGTCAATTGTAAAAATATAAAGAAATCCCTAGAAAAAACATAATATGTTTTTTCTAGGGATTTCTTTATATACTTAGATATCATGTTTTAAATATAGGTAAATACTTATTTATCTTTTAGACTAATAAAGATATCTCGATATTTAATCAAGTCCATAATCCTGTGTAAAATACTATACAATGTTTTACCGGTCTCTCATTGATCAAACTTAATA
>NZ_JBHSHQ010000066.1:0-54557 GCF_042652985.1 Ruoffia tabacinasalis
TTAAGTTTGATCAATGAGAGACTGGTGAAACATTGTATAGTATTTTACACAGGATTATGGACTTGACTAATATTCAAGGAGGTTTTATTTTGGTAAAGAATAGAAAAACAAATCAATTATTTTCAGTCTATTTTAAAGATTGGGTGGCGCTATACAAGGAAGCTGCAGTGAGGCAAGTAACTCTTCAGAAATATTATATTAATCAAAGGAGAATTGAAGAATTAGCACCAAATTTAAAAATGGGTGAACTAACGCGAACTTCGTATCAACAATTATTGAATGATTATGCATTAACACATGAAAGACAAACTACAATGGATTTCCACCACCAACTCAAAGGTGCGATCTTAGATGCTGTGGATGAAGGTATATTAGCCTATAATCCAACTCGTAAAGTAATAATTAAAGGCAAAGAACCTAGAATCAAAAAAATAAAATACTTAAATCAATTTGAAGTTCAATCTTTAATTAAAGAGTTTGAATTGACAAATGATATTAATTGGGACTGGTTCTTTCTTTTAATTTTAAAAACAGGATTACGTTTTTCAGAGGCGCTTGCATTGACACCAAATGATTTTGATTTCTCCACTCAAAAATTAAAAGTAGACAAAACATGGGATTATAAATCACCTAAAGGAAAATATTTACCAACAAAAAATCCCTCATCAGTTAGAACAATACAATTAGATTGGCAAACTGCCATGCAATTTTCTCAGCTAGTACGTAATATATCTTCTGATCAATTGATATTTGTAAGTGAGAGAATCTTTAACACTACGATTAACAAGAAACTTTCGAAACTATGTAATGATGCTGGGGTTCCAGAAATAACTATTCATAGTTTACGTCATACACATGCTTCTTTGTTATTGTATGCAGAGGTTTCTATTGCATCCGTAGCAAGAAGATTAGGTCATTCTAGTATGACAACTACACAAGAAACTTATTTACACATTATTCATGAATTAGAGAATCAGGATAATGATAAAATTATGCGTCATTTGTCCACCCTAATCTGAAAAAAACTAATAAATACCGCTATTTGGAATTAGCGGTATTTATTAGTTTTTTATAGATTTCAATTATCATTAATATCTATACGATAGTATTATTGAGGGAATAGTAATTGTAAGTATGATGCTTTTAGTCTTTCTAAAGAGTCTAATTTTCTCTGATGAAGAGTAAGAATGTTGTCAATTTCTTTGAAAAATAAACCAATTTTTTTTTGTTCTTCTAACCCTGGGTATTTTGATTTTAAGTTCGAAAATTCTGCCTTATTAACGATTTGCATAGTTCCTAACGATGCAATTTTTTTCATGAATTTTGACCAAAAATATGATTGGGTGAGTAAAAAATACGAATCATATGCTTCAAATGGAGTTATTGCATTTATTTGTTGGTTAAAACTACTCGTTCTAGTGACCAATGTGTTTTTCCCTATACTAGCAATACAGGTTACTAATATTGAGCCACCAGAAACTATCTTAGCGCTTTGTTGCCCTTTTAGAGATAATTTTTTCGCGGTATCGGTAATTATTAATGACTTTATATCAGAAGGTGTTACCCATTGCATTCCACTATCAGAATAATTTTCTAAATCTTTTGTACTAGGAGTATTCCCTGTGCTAATCTTTCCCACTTCTGATAATTTACGATGTTCCCATATTTCTGAGAAATTATCGAATCTTAATGTAGGAACACCTTGAGTTTTTTCAGGGAACATATACTGTAGATAAGCTTTTTTTAAGTTTTTTATTTTATCAAGCTTACGCTGATGAAGAACAAGTGCATTATCTAAGTGAAAAAGTATTGAAGCTATTTTTTTCTGCTCTTTAAGCGAAGGTATGTATCCTTTAAACTTCATAATATTAATGACAGATATGCCAAATACTTTCATTCCCGTGCCAGTTTTATATCCATATTTTCTAAAAGTAGTTGATTTAAATAAGTAGTATAAAAACAGAGGATATACTTCAGTCGGTCTGAGGGCTATAGTATGTAAACCAGCAACTATATTTGATAGAGGCTCCTCAATAATTATTGAGGGGGTAGCAATTCCTTGATAATCTTCAGATGCATCAGCAAGAATTATATCGCCCTTTCTTAATGTTTCATAATCACCAGGAACTATATTTGGTAAATTAGTCTCATTTGAAATTTTATCTGCAACTTTTGTGTGAATATCACCATAGTGAACATATTTAGTACTTGTATAGTTTGGAGTTTCTACACTTCGAGAGAGCGAATAAGATTTTACTCTTTTCACTAAGTCAGATAGTTCTCGCTGTTCCCACGTTTAATTTTAGTTAGCCCGGTATAACTAATATATTTTCCAAAAAAATATGTTTCCTTTGATAGAGCGAAAATACTACTCTTAAATACTATTTTAATGAGCTTTCCATGCTATAATGGGATAAATTAGACTATTAAAAAAGAATGAGGGAGAGCTATGCCGTCTTTTACTAGTGAAGCAGAATTTGAAAAAAATATAATAAATCAATTGATTCAAGGAGAGTCACAGTGGACTTATCGTAATGATTTAAAGACTGAGGATCAATTATGGGACAATTTCAGGCAAATTTTGGAAGCGAATAATGTAAGCGTTCTGGATGGTGTTCCATTAACTGACCAAGAATTTGAACAAGTTAAAGCAGAATTAAACTTTAGCTCTTTTTATGCTGCTGCAGTTTGGTTAACAGGAGAGAATGGTGTTGCTAAGGCAACAGTTCAACGAGAAGATGCTAGCAAGGGAACCATATTATTGCAAGTCATTCGTCGCCAAGATATTGCAGGTGGTACATCTGTCTATGAGGTGATTAATCAGTATCGGACTACACAAGTGAGTCCTGTTGATCGTCAAAGGATTTTTGATGTAACTTTATTAATTAATGGGCTACCTATGATTCATATTGAATTGAAAAACAAATCAGATGGGTATATGTCTGCTTATGAACAAATTAATAAGTACTTAAACGAAGGTAAGTTTAATGGAATTTATTCAACGACTCAGATGTTTGTCGTTACAAATGGTTCCGACACACGGTACATTGCAGCAGGTCGAGGAGAAAAACTTAATTCTAAGTTCCTTACAACTTGGGTTGATAAAGATAATAAGCGAGTGAATAACTATTTAGAATTTGCAGAACACGTTCTATCTATTCCTCATGCGCATAAATTAGTTACACAGTTTACTGTAATAGATAACGAAAAGAAATCACTAATTTTACTGAGACCTTATCAAATTCATGCTATCGAAGCAGTGGAAAGGGCATCCAGAAGAAGAGAGTCAGGTTATGTTTGGCATACAACTGGTTCAGGAAAAACTTTAACTTCTTATAAGGTAGCAAGAAACTTACTTCAAATACCTTCGATAGATAAGACAATATTTATCGTTGATAGAATAGATCTTGATCAACAAACGACGGCATCTTTTATGTCTTATGCAGAGAATGATGTTATTGATATAGATCAAACTGATAATGTCTCTGATTTAGTAAAAAAACTAGTTTCAAATGATAGAACACTAATAGTGACAACCATTCAAAAATTGAATTATGTAATGAAAAGATATGGAGATAGCGAAAATAATCGGAACTATAAAAAATTACGATCTTTAAATGTAGCCTTTGTAGTAGATGAATGTCATAGGGCGGTTTCACCAGAAAAACAACAGGAGATTAATATGTTCTTTCCTTATGCTCTTTGGTATGGTTTTACAGGAACGCCACTTTTTGTAGAGAATGCTCGTCAAGAACAAGGAAATTTAGCACGAACTACTGAAGAACAATATGGCCCTAGATTACATGAATATACAGTCAAAGAAGCAATTAACGACAATGCAGTGCTTGGATTTCAAGTTGAATACAACAATACTATTAGTGATGATGATTTAATAGATATTGTCAAAGCAGAAGCAAAAGTTGATAATGTGCTCCATATGGATGAAGTTCAGAAAGAAAGATACATTCCATCACGAATTTATTCTTCTGATGAACATAAATTAGAAGTTATTGATACAATTATTAATCATTCAAAAAATAAATTTAACTTGGATCAAGGGATTGGAAATACCTACAGTGCAATATTAACGACGAGTTCTATTAAAGAAGCTCAACGATATTATGATTTATTTAGAGAAGTCCTCGAGGGCAGAAGTTCAGTTGTTATTTCTGACAAAGTGAAAAAAGCAGTGGTTGACTTTCCTAAAGTGAGTGTCACTTATTCAGTAACAGAAACTGAGGAGAGTTCATTTGAGAACCAAAGTCATTTAAAAGGTGTCATAGAGGATTATAACAAGATGTACAATACGAATTATGATTTAAGTAATCTTCGAGGATTCAATAGAAATTTAAATGATAGATTAGCTCGGAAAAAGGAAATATATAAATATAGAGAAGAACAAATTGATATTGTTATAGTTGTTGATCGACTATTAACTGGGTTCGATGCGCCTTCTTTAGCATTACTTTTTGTCGATAGACAACCGATGAGACCACAAGGTCTGATCCAAGCTTTTTCTAGAACCAACCGTATTTATGACCATACTAAACAATACGGACAAATCATGACATTCCAATCACCAGCTACATTTAAAGAGGCAGTTCAAGAAGCTTTTCTCTTGTATTCTAATGGAGGCGAAAATGCTATTCAAGCTCCAGATTGGGATGAAGCGTTTAGTAAATTCACTTTTGCTTTAGAGGAGTTAAGATTTATAGCTCCCAATCCAGATAATATTGATATGAATGATGAGACAGAAGCACTAAAGCTCTTTGTAAAAAACTATCAACAATTTGATAAAACGTTCAGTGCAATCAAAGTATACTCTAATTATGATGAAGATTACTTTAGAGAAGAATTCGGATTAAAAGTAGATTTGATTGAAGATTATCACGGTAAATACGAAAATGCATTGCAAGAAATTAAAGAACGGATTGGCGAGAATGATGTAGAAGAAATATTATTCGATATTGACTATAAATTATCATCAATTGGAACGGATAAGATTGATTACGAGTATCTTATTCTACTCATTCAAAACTTATCGAATGAAAGATACAATCAAAAAGATGATAAACCAAGTAAAAAGAGAGTTAATGAAATTGAAAAGTATATTTCTGACTTTAAACAAACAAATCCAAAATTAGCTGTCATTATTGACGATATCTGGAATGAAGTTCAACATTTACCAAAAGAAGAATTGAAAAACTTAGATGTATCTCAAAAACTTCAGTTAAAGATTGAAGAAAAGATAGATACGATTGAAGAGAAGATTACTAAAGAATATTTCTTAAATAAGGAAGATTTCGCTTTCTTAGTAGAAAACTATAACCCAGCTAAGAAAAAACAAATCGGTGAGACAGAATTAAAAAGAAGTGCTGATTATAATGCCTATAAAGAAAACACTGAAAATGGAGTTAATCGATTAAAATTCTGGAAACATGTAAAGAATGAATTTACAGACGTTATTGAAGAAGAGATACTACCATTAAACTGGCGTTAGTAAATTAAAAAGGAACCTGCTACAAAATAGCAAGTTCCTTTTTTTAATACAATCGTTTCTCTGTTCCGTCCAATTCAACATACATTGAAGCATCTTGAACAGTCTCCACAATACCATGATAATTATCATTTTGATCTTGCGCACCAATATATAAGATATAAATAAGTTTATTCCCAGGTGAGAACCACATAGGTTCAATAAAACGACGTTGTGCTTGAAGGTCTTCAGATAAGCGTTTAACCTTTGGCCAAACTCTAGCTGGGTGACAATATTCTAAGTCACGCCCAATTTCTAAAGGCGATCTTTGGAATAACATCTCGTCATAAGGACCGATATTATTAAAGTATTTGAACTTATGATCGCCATCAACGTAAGTAATCTCAAAGGGCATTGAATCAAAAATGAGCCTCACTTGCTTTAAACTTAAATATCCTTCGCCGATACTAATCAATTGCTCGTTAGAAAAATCCTTTGGATCATTGACTACTGTCTCATTGCTTACAGACCAGTTGAACTCCAACTGTCCTTTACCAAATTGAAGTACTTGTGATTCTGCTTGAGACTGATGTTTGTGATTAACCTGAGTTAAATTAGCTGGATCCTTAAGTGTTAAATCAACCTTACTTTGAGGGAGTAAATTACGCCATTTATCCGTTTGAATATCTAAGATAGGTTGGATGTTTTGTATTATTTCAACGAACCCTTGATATTGTCCTTTTTCATTAAAGAGTGCTTTATACGAAATAAATAAGAATTTTGACTCATGTTCAAACCAAAAACTTTCTTCAGTTAATGTATTATCTTTGAAAGCTCGAACAATGGGTTCTAATGTATCCCAGACAGCTTCTGGATAGACATCTTCTACCTTAGCACCGATATCTTCAGCGTGTCGTGATAATATTGATGACTCCTTCTTGTGATTGAAGTATTGTACGATATCATCTTGATCAACAAAAGTAATTTTCACTGGGATGTAATCAAAGATGACTTTGATTTGTTCTAAGCTCAAGTAACCATCACCAATCGAAAGAGGCACTGTTGGGTTCATGATATGGTTACTGCTTGAGTCAAGTGTCTCATCTGGTTCCCAAAGAACGGTAAATTGACCGCCATTGACGGTAATTTTTCGTGTTTCGATTGTTTTACTTTCCACTGTATTCATTGTTTTTTGAACTGACTTAGTTGGTGTAGGTACTTCTTGAATTGTTAATTCTTCAGCTTTTTTCGTATCTTCTTCGAGTAAGTCTGCCAGGTTTTCTGGTTCCCAAGTTTCGCGTGGACGAATAATCGCATAGCCGTAATTATCACTTTGCTGGGCGATGTTGTACCAATCCAATTGATTGAAACTCTCCAGTAAGATATTAATTAATATGGCTTCTTCTTTAAAAATCATTTCATTGAATTCAAATTGAAAAGCCTCATAAGTGTCTCTTACTTTTGAAAACTTAATATCTGGGAATTTTACCATGGCTTTGTATGCGCGTTTGAATAAGTCACGAATCTCATCATCTTTTGCCCACATAACTTTTGGTGGGGCATCATGGCCGTAACTTTCCATGACCGAAAAGAATAAATGTTCTTTACGTTTGTAGTGGTTATCAAACTGCCCGATGATATCATATTGACGTTTAAGTCCTTTAATCATACCCTCAGTTAATTCTTCAACCGGCATATCTTCAAAGGTATCTAGTATATTGTTAATTCGAAGTAGGGCAGAGCGTAAGGCCATATTCTCTTCTTTGAATACAGTCACTGGGTGTCCGGGTTGGTCAGCATCTGGCGCTTTACCATCTTCAATCGCACCTTTGAACAGATTCGCGTGAACATTACATAGCTTTAGAACATCTTGAAAGGTAATCACACTATCACCATACATTAATTGATGTTCCATCATGGAGATTTCAATGGCACTCACACCCGTGAAATGCTCATTAAACTCATCCTGAACTGAGTCAGGATCTGCTCCATGATGCAATTTAAGAAGAATACCTTCTAATATATCTATGCGATTATCTGTATTATTACTCATTCACGTCACCTCCGATGACAGTATAGCCGTTCCATTGTAGTTCATTTATTAATTGTTCTAATGGTAAGTTGATTAATTTGCAGCCTTGTTTTAATGTGACAACTTTTCCAGCCGATTGTCTCATGGCTGGATTAGCTAAAGGTTTAAAGCCTAAATCGACAAGTATGTCGAGAAGTTCAGGGTGTGAATCAAGGACTTGTTTCACAGGTCTATTAAGGTCTACTTGATTTTCCATTTTCTTACTCCTTATAAAATTCGATTGATATTAATTCTATTTATGTATAAACTAAACGTACTATATTACATAATTCTAGCGAACAAAAAGTTCATAAGCAATATGAATAAAATAAATATATTATTTAAACGAAAGGAACGTCTTTTATGAATGAAGAATTTGGTATTCTATTCAAAAACGAAGCTTTAAAGTACGAAAAAGAATTACTAGAGCAATTAACAGGAGTCATCGATCCAGAATTAGGCATAGATATTGCGAACTTAGGCCTAATATATGAAGTAGATATGGATGAAGCAGGGAAGGTTGAAGTCATAATGACTTTAACAACTGCCGGTTGTCCTTTAGCAGACTTCATTGATAGTGATGTTAGATACCAATTAGCTAACTTTGACAAGATTACTGAAATCGATATTAAAGTTGTCTTTGAACCACATTGGGATTTATCTCGCATCTCACGTTTCGCTCGCATTGCTTTAGGTATTCCGAGTGACTTTATTCCGAATTAAATTTACTTATTTCGCAAGTCCTGTTTAACGACAGGGCTTTTTTTGTTCATTAACTTAAATTTTAGATAAATAATTGTTATAACCTATTGATTTGGATATAAAAATAGTTTATCATATATGTGTAATGATTCACAAGTAAAAATGTTTGCTTCGAATTTAAATAGAGGGGATACCATGGAAAAATTAGAAAACGAAAAAATGAATGTTAATCCTTGGGAAGGTTTTACAGGGACTAAATGGCAAGAGTCAATTGATGTTAGAGATTTTATTCAAGAGAATTATACTTTATATGAAGGCGATGATTCATTCTTGGAAGGTGCAACGATTGAGACTTTCGAATTGTGGGATCAAGTAATGGAATTAACTAAAGCAGAACGTGATGCTGGTGGCGTTCTTGATATGGATACAAAAGTTGTATCAACAATTACTTCACACGATGCGGGCTACTTAAACAAAGACATTGAAAAAGTAGTAGGTGTTCAAACTGACAAACCTTTCAAACGTAGTTTACAACCATTCGGTGGAATCCGTATGTCTGTTCAATCAGCAGAAGCTTATGGATATAAGATTGATCCAGAAATTGAACATATCTTTACAGAGTACCGGAAAACTCATAACCAAGGTGTATTTGATGTATACACACCTGAGATGCGTGCTGCTCGTCGTTCAGGAGTAATTACAGGACTTCCAGATGCTTACGGTCGTGGACGTATTATCGGAGATTACCGTCGTGTTGCATTATACGGAGTAAACCGTTTAATGGAAGAGAAACAAAAAGACTTCGCAAATATTGGTAACGGACAAATGAACGAAGAAGTTATGCGTCTACGTGAAGAAGTTAGTGAACAATACCGTGCCTTACAAGATTTAATTGAATTAGGTAATATTTACGGCTTTGATTTAACTCGTCCAGCTGAAACAGCGCAAGAAGCATTCCAATGGTTATACTTAGGATACTTAGCGGCAATTAAAGATCAAAATGGGGCAGCAATGTCATTAGGTCGTACATCTACATTCCTAGATATCTATATTGAACGTGATCTTGCTACAGGTGTGCTTTCAGAAAAAGATGCGCAAGAATTAGTTGACCATTTCGTTATGAAATTACGTCTAGTTAAATTCTCACGTACACCTGATTACAACCAATTATTCTCAGGAGATCCAACTTGGGTAACTGAATCAATCGGAGGGGTTGGGATTGATGGACGTCCACTAGTAACTAAAAACTCATTTAGATTCTTACATACATTATCAAACTTAGGACCAGCACCAGAACCAAACTTAACAGTGCTATGGTCACCAAGCTTACCAACTCATTTCAAACGATTTGTTGCGAAGATGTCTATTGACACATCAGCTATTCAATATGAAAATGACGACATTATGCGTCCAATTTACGGTGATGACTATGCCATCGCATGTTGTGTGTCAGCGATGGAAGTTGGTAAACAAATGCAATTCTTCGGTGCGCGCGCGAACTTAGCAAAAGCATTATTATATGCAATCAACGGTGGTGTCGACGAAATGACGAAAGCACAAGTTGGACCAAGTTACCAAGCAATTACTTCAGAATACTTAGAATATGATGAAGTGATGGAACGTTATGATGACATGTTAGAATGGTTAGCAGGATTGTATATCAATTCATTAAACGTTATCCACTACATGCACGATAAATACAGCTATGAAAGTATTGAAATGGCTTTACATGATACAAATGTAAAACGTACGATGGCTACAGGTATTGCTGGATTCTCAGTTGCAATTGATGCTTTATCAGCAATCAAATATGCAAAAGTTAAAACAATCCGTGATGAAAATGGTCTAGTTGTCGATTATGAAATCGAAGGTGAATTCCCACAATACGGTAACAACGATAAACGTGCCGATGAGATCGGTGTTGATTTACTTAAAGCATTCATGACTAAAGTTAAGAAACATCCAACATACCGTGATGCTATCCATACAACATCAATCTTAACTATTACATCAAACGTTGTTTACGGTAAGAAAACTGGTAACACGCCAGACGGTCGTCGTGAAGGAGAGCCATTTGCTCCTGGAGCGAACCCAATGCACGGACGTGATACTCATGGGGCGTTAGCAAGTTTACTTTCAGTTGCTAAGATGCCTTACGAATATGCTTTAGATGGAATTTCAAATACATTCTCAATCATTCCAAAAGCCTTAGGTAAAGATGAAGAAATTCAAAAAGATAACTTAGTGAATATGTTAGACGGATATATTAAAGAAGGTGGACACCACTTAAACGTTAACGTGTTTAACCGTGAAACGTTATTAGATGCGATGGATCACCCAGAAGAATATCCACAATTAACAATCCGTGTATCTGGTTATGCTGTAAACTTCATCAAATTAACTAGAGAGCAACAAATGGATGTTATTAACCGTACAATGCACAGTTCAATGTAAACAATTAAGTCTTAGATATCTTGTAGAAAGGGGGATATATCTTGTCAGAAGTTAAAACACCAATTATTGGGAATGTCCACTCGACTGAAAGTTTCGGATCAGTTGACGGACCAGGGATACGATTCATCTCTTTTATGCAAGGATGTCGTCTTCGTTGTCAGTTTTGTCATAATCCAGATACTTGGAATATGCGTGGAGGAACGCAATATACACCACAAGAATTATTCGATGAAGCCATACAATACCGTTCTTTTTGGGGTAATAGCGGCGGAGTAACTGTAAGTGGGGGAGAACCTTTACTTCAAATCGAATTTCTGATTGAATATTTCAAAATTTGTAAAGCACATGGTGTCCACACAACCATTGATACGTGTGGCGCGCCCTTTACTTTAGAGGAGCCATTCCGCTCACAATTTGAAGAACTGATGAAGTATACTGATCTGTTCTTATTTGATATTAAGCATATTGATCCAAAAGGTCATGCGAAATTAACAGGCGTGCGCAATGAGAATATCATGCAGATGGCTGAATTACTTTCAGAGTTGAATATACCTGTTTGGATTCGTCACGTACTTGTACCAACGCGTACAGATTATGATGAGTATCTGATCCGATTAGGCGATTATGTTGAAACTTTATCAAATGTTCGCAAATTCGAGGTGCTTCCATATCATAAACTAGGTGTCTACAAATATGAAGCACTAGGAATTAAATACCGTTTGGAAGGAGTCGAACCACCTACTGTAGAACGGGTCGAGAATGCTAAAAGATTGTTGAGAACAGAACGCTATAAAGGATATTTAGATGATTAAATAAAGCGACATAATTAAAGCGTAACACTATAAAATAGTGTTGCGCTTTTTATGTATTTCTAGCAAATATTACCAGTATATTCAAAGAAATATTAATATCAATAAAACAATATCAATGTTGTTATATAACAGAAGCGTCAAGATGCTCATTTAATCACATATAGAGAATTATCATTGATTGAAACAGCATAAATAACTGTTATAACACTTAATAAAAACCTTTTATAATAGGATTTTTACAAATAAAACACTTTACTTTACTTTGTGAAAAAGGTAACATGTAATCAAAGATAAAGAAAAGGGGAGCGTAACAATGACGGAATTAATTGAAAAAGAAGTTATCGGAAATGTTAATTACATGATTAATGGTTTAGTAGAAAAAGGTTTGGTTGCTTTAGAGGAATTCGATCATTTTAATCAAGAGCAAATTGATCACATTGTAGCGAAAGCTTCAGTTGCAGCTTTAGATCAACATGGTACTTTAGCAAGACATGCGGTTGAAGAAACTGGCCGTGGTGTATTTGAAGACAAGGCGACAAAGAACTTATTTGCTTGTGAGCACGTTGTAAATTACATGCGAGATATGAAGACAGTTGGTGTTATCAGTGATGATGAAGTGACGGGGATCACAGAAATTGCTGAACCTGTTGGAGTTATTTGCGCCATCACTCCGACAACGAATCCGACGTCGACAACTATTTTCAAAGCGCTCATCGCATTAAAAACTCGTAACCCAATCATTTTTTCATTTCACCCGGCAGCACTTGAGTCATCGGCTCACGCTGCTCAAATCGTTCGAGATGCAGCGATTGAAGCAGGTGCACCAGAAAACTGTGTACAGTGGATTACAGAACCATCGTTAGATGCAACGAATGCATTAATGAATCACGATGGGGTTGCAACAATCTTAGCCACTGGTGGAAATGCCATGGTTAAATCAGCTTACTCATGTGGTAAGCCAGCGTTAGGAGTTGGGGCAGGAAATGTGCCAGCTTACGTTGAAAAGACAGCAAACGTTAAGCAAGCAGCTTATGACATCGTATTAAGTAAATCATTCGATAACGGAATGGTATGTGCTTCTGAACAAGCCGCAATTGTTGATAAAGAAATCTATAAAGAATTTAAAGATGAATTAGTAAGCTATCATGCTTATATCGTAAATTCAAAAGAGAAAGCACTATTAGAGGAATTTTGTTTCGGTTCTAAAGCATTCAGTGAAAACTGTGCTGGCGCAAAATTAAATAATGAAATTGTTGGGAAACCAGCGACATGGATTGCAGAACAAGCAGGTTTCACCGTTCCGGAAGAAACAAATATTCTAGTAGCAGAGGTGTCAGAAGTTGGACCAAACGAACCATTAACACGCGAAAAACTATCTCCAGTCTTAGCCTTATTGAAGTCAGAAACAACTGAAGATGGAATTCAAAAAGCTGCACAAATGGTTGAGTTCTTTGGATTAGGTCACTCAGCTGCGATTCATACACAAAATCAAGAATTAGCGAATGAATTCGGCCGTCAAGTTAAAGCCATTCGAGTTATTTGGAACTCTCCTTCAACATTCGGGGGAATCGGAGATGTATACAATGCCTTCATCCCTTCATTAACTCTAGGTTGTGGATCATACGGACGCAACTCAGTTGGTGGAAACGTCGGAGCATTGAATTTACTTAACATTAAAACAGTAGGGAGACGACGCAATAACATGCAATGGTTTAAAGTACCTTCAAAAATTTATTTCGAACGTGACTCAATCCAATATTTAAAAACAATGGCTGATGTTGAACGCGTCATGATTGTTACGGATGAATCTATGATGAAACTCGGCTTTACGCAAAGAATTATCGACCAGCTTGAGGCACGTCAAAATAAAGTAAATTACCAAATCTTCCATAACGTTGAACCAGATCCAGATATAACAACCGTTAGAAGTGGTGCTGAAGCCATGGCTCAATTCCAACCCGATACAATTATCGCACTAGGTGGGGGATCTGTTATGGATGCAGCTAAAGTCATGTGGTTATTCTACGAACAACCAGAAGTAGACTTTAGAGATTTAGTTCAAAAATTCCTAGACATCCGTAAAAGAGCGGTTAAGTTCCCAGAACTTGGGTCTAAAGCGAAGTATGTAGGTATTCCAACGACATCAGGAACAGGATCTGAAGTGACACCATTTGCGGTTATCTCTGATAAGAAAAATAATATGAAATACCCATTAGCGGACTATTCATTACTACCAACAGTCGCAATTGTAGATCCTGCTTTAGTTGAGACTGTACCAGATTTTGTTACAGCTGATACAGGGATGGACGTGTTAACACACGCGATCGAAGCGTATGTATCAGTGATGGCTAACGACTTTACCGATGGACTGGCTTTACAAGCAATTAAGATTGTATTCGAAAACTTAGAAGCTTCAGTAAAATATAATGATCCAGAAGCACGTGAAAGAATGCATAACGCTTCAACTATGGCGGGTATGGCATTTGGTAATGCCTTCTTAGGAATTAACCACTCAATGGCTCATAAGATTGGTGGAGTTTTCCATACAGTTCACGGTCGAACAAATGCGATTTTACTTCCATTCGTTATTCGCTATAACGGAACCCGACCAGCGAAACAGGCGAACTGGCCAAAATACAATTACTACAAAGCAGATGTAAAATACCAAGACATCGCTAAATTAATCGGACTTGATGCAAAAACTCCAGAAGAAGGAGTAAAAAACTTAGCACAAGCTGTGTTCGAACTTGGAGAACGTGTTGGAATTCAAATGAGTCTAAAAGACCAGGGCGTTGATGAATCTGCCTTCATGGATAAAACAGAAGATATCGCCTACTTAGCCTTTGAGGACCAATGTACACCAGTGAATCCACGCTTAGCTTTAGTAAATGAAATGCAAGAAATCCTTGAAGATGCATATTATGGATATAAAGAAAGACAAGCAAACTACAATTAATAGTATCCGACGCATCAAGTAATACCTAAATTTGATCCCCTTTTATACACGTATATGCCTTACTTGCGCAAGTAAGGCATATACGTTTTTTGATTTTGAGTTGTACCTAGCTAGAAGAATAAAAATAAATTGTTCTAGCTGAGGTGATTAACTGGAAGAATAAATACCAATTGTTCCAGCTGAGGTGCTTAACTGGAAGAATAAAAATAAATTGTTCCAGCTGAGGCGATTAACCGGAAGAATAAAAACCAATTGTTCCAGCTGAGGTTATTAACTAGAAGAATAAATACCAATTGTTCCAGCTGAGGTGCTTAACTGGAAGGATAAAAATAAATTGTTCCAGTTGAAGCGCTTAACTGGAAGAATAAAAACCAATTGTTCCAGCTGAGGCGCTTAACTGGAAGAATATAAACTAATTCTTCCACTTGTTGAGGTAAGCTTATTCACGCTTATCTTTGAAATCAAGCATTTTCTCCTTTTAGTATGGACTTATATATATTAAGATAATGATATAAAGTGAAGAAAATGAAGGAGAGGGTATTATGTCACACGCTTTACCTAATATTGGAAAAGTTGCTACCAAAGCACTTCAAACTATTGATGTCACACAACTTGAGGAAGTGGCTGCTTTTAGTAAAGATGAATTATTAAAGCTACATGGAATGGGACAAAAGTCGATCAACATATTAGAATCTGCCTTAACTGAAAGTAATTTAACTTTTAGTGACGCTGAAGCACATCCATATAAGCCAGATTTTTTATTGTTAGGTGATTTAAGTTGTGACAATGCGCCGAAAAGACGTGTTATTAGAGACTTTGTCGTAGGACTTTTTGTTGGAAAGCAATCTAATCTAGAGGAAACACTTAATCCTGCTGTAGAAACGGAAATTAACGGCGACCAAACAATAAATGGGATTGATGAATTAATCACTTATTTTGATAAAAAAGATATACAGTTAAGTAGTTTAAACTTACTGAGTATTTTATCCCATGGGAAATATGGAGCAGCGGATGGTGTTATTATTGCAAAACCAGGACAGAGAATACATTTTGCTTCATTTGATACATTTGAAAATACAAAAAAAGAAGCTTTAATTAAAGCAATTAGATTTTATATGATTGAAGAAGTTGAATAAGTGAGCATAATATTAACAAAATACGAGGTGCATAATGGGAAGCAATGAGGATAAAGAACTAAGGGTTATAGTGAATGATGAAGTGTCTGACGTAAATCAAGTCAATCAAGCGATACTTAAGATAGATGGTCAAGAATATGTACTAAAGTCAAATAATCATTCAAGCAATCATCAAAAACTTGCTTTACGTTATTTCTTAATACCAGCAGTGATTGGAACTTTGATATATTTTCTTTTTTTCAATTCCCGAGAGCAATTATTTATTCAATTAATGGGACGTATTTCGATTGCGAGTGCGATATTGCTGATTGGGTCGATAAGTGGAGTCATTACTTTTGCGATTGCTTTTATCGTAGGTAAAAGAAAAAAATTAGCCAATTTGGAGAATATCTATTGGCGGAATGTTCCAACGATATTATTATCTTTCGCCATCATCATTGCTTTAGCTATATTATTCTTTTTCTACCTCTTAGGTTTATTATTTGAAGGTTTAGTTTTAGATATTTACTTATCAAGCTTACTGACTTTTATCTTTATATCGATTATTAATTATGTCATGATCAGTTTTGTGATGGTCCTTTCGCCGTCTTTAATGACCAAATTATTAGTTGTGGTCATTTTAAGTGGTGTGATTATCTCAATGATTACCAACAGTGAGGCACAGTGGTGGCAGCGAAATTTAAGTTTCTTAGGAACACAAGAGGCGAGCGGTGCTTGGCAATTTAACTTAACTTTGATGCTGTCTGCGTTTATGATGATTGCTTTAGTGGATTATTTATTTGTTGGTTTAAAGAAGATTTATCCAAAACACCGTCCACTAACAATTCTAAGAATATTACTGACGATTACAGCAATTTGCCTAGGACTTGTTGGTTATTTCCCAAGTGATGGACCGGGAAATATGCCTAAATATCATAACCAATCTGCAGCCATGCTAGTATATATGATTATCGCGATGATTATCGGAATTAAGTGGTTTGTGCCTAAGGTGTCACGAGAATTTGTGATTACATCTTATGTGTTAGGCATTATGTTGTTCGTTGTTACTTATTATTATTTAACAGGCTGGTATATTACTTTAACTGGATTTGAAATTGTTTCATTTGTTCTTGCCTTTACTTGGTTGATGCTACTATTACAAACACTTGATAAAGCAAGTCGAGAGCCCATCCCCGTTTATGACGTAGATATTGAGGTTAAGAAAGAAACAGAATCAAAAACATAATTAGATTGTATTCATTCAATAATATAGGATAATAAGATTATGAGATTTCTCATAGTCTTTTTTGTTTGTTATTGAAAGGAGGGTTTGATAATGAGAAAGGTTTGGAAATGTTTAGTATTCTTTCTTTGTATTTTCTTTGCAATGACTGGCGCACAAGCGTCTAAAGCGGAGTCAGATTTGAGATTATGGGTTGTGACTGATATCCATCATTTATCACCTAGCTTATATGTTGAAGGGCCCCGCATTCAGAAATTACAAGATACTGGTGCTGGTTTGGAAATTTTTTATTCCAATGAACGACTTGAAGCCCTTGCTTATCAAATCGAACAGGCAGAACAGCAACCGGATGCTTTAATAGTTGCAGGTGATTTGACTTTAAACGGTGAGTATCAAAGTTTAGTCGACCTTCAGGAAGCATTTTCAAAGATCGAAGCTTTAGGTACGGAAGTTTTTGTGATACCTGGCAATCATGATATTAACAATGGCTGGGCTAGTTCATTTACTGATAGTAGAGCTGTGAGGGATAAACAAATCACCCCTCCTGACTTTAAGGAAATCATGAGTTCCTTTGGCTATGGGGAAGCGACTTACCAAGATGATACGAGTTTGAGTTATATTACTCAATTAAGGAGCAACCACTGGCTAGTGATGTTAGACAGTAATATTTATCACGAAGAAGGCAATGACCAACCGCCCGTATCCAAAGGGGAATTGAGAGACGAAACCCTCATTTGGTTGGAGGATAAATTAAGTACTATTACGGAAGAAGACGTTGAAGTGACGGTTGTTTTACATCATAGTTCTATTCCGCATTTTGAATTGATGGGTCAGAATTTTGTCGTGGGTAATCATGATTGGCTGAAGAATATTTTAGAAAAATACCAACTTCCTGTAACATTGAGTGGTCATATGCATGCGCAACATATTGCACAAGAAGGGCAAGTGACTGACATTGCGACAGGAGCGTTTGCTGTTCTACCGAGTGTGATTGGTGAGGTTGTGATTGATAATAACCAGAAGTCGTATCAACAAATAAAATTAGATATGGAAGCTTGGGTAAAAGAGACTAAGACAGAAGATCCAAATTTACTCGATTATGATACTTACCTTAAACAAGTCTTTACTAAAGCAAATGAGAAATTGGATTCCAATAAAGATCGAAATGATGAATTAAGACAATTAACACAGGAATTAAATTTAGCTTTCTTTGCTGGAAATATCTCTAATATTTGGGAAGCAACTGTCTCTGCCTACGAAGATACATTTGAGAAACTAATTAGTCCTGATACAGAGTCGATGAACCGTTATCTACAAGTTTTAATTGATCAAGCAAATTATAATCACCAAGAGTATAGATGGTAATTTGGCATGCATGTACTTACGACGCACATATCAAACGGATAGAAAGGACAACATAATGGTCGAAACAATTATTAAAGCGGCAGTTCTAGTGTCAATTATTATATTGGCAAATGTCTTAACAACTCGAGGTTACTTTATCAGAGAAAGAGATTTTGATACGATTTCTAAATTAATTTTTTATCTAACGTTACCGAGTGTAATCATTTCAAATTTAAATGGATTGAGCTTTCCACCAACACTGATTGTTATTAGTATTATTGGATTTTTATGTAATTGGGTGTATATTATATTCTCGCATTTGTTAGGTAAAACGCCAACAGAGAAAGGCTTTTTAATGTTGAATATGAATGGTTATAATATTGGAAACTTTTCTTTACCTTTTATTTCTTTCTTTTTCTCTGAAGTAGCGATTTTAGCAGTGAGCTTGTTCGATGCCGGAAGTGCCTTCATGGTTTTAGGTGGAAACTACGGTATGGCAAAGAGTGTCAGGGACGGAGAGAGTAAGGTGAATATTGGGTATATCTTTCGCACGATGATGAGTTCACCTTCAGTTATTGTGTATATTGTGATGATAATCCTATCGCTTTTTTCACTGCAATTACCAAGTTTTGTTACGGATGTGACCCAAATTATTGGGAATGGGAATACGTTCTTGTCGATGTTTATGATTGGTGTTGCCTTAGATTTAAGGATTCATAAGGAACATGTCCGGCTCTTAATTAAGACATTATCTGGTCGTTATGTTGTAGCAGCAGGGATTTCAGCATTGTTATATTTTTTCTTGCCATTTAGTTTAGAAATTCGGCAAACATTAGCGATTCTTGCCTTTGCGCCGGTTTCAGGCGTTGCAACAATGTATACACGGATGTATGGGGAGAATTTTGAATTATCAGCGATTATAAATTCATTATCTATCATCATTTCTATCATTATTATGTCAACATTATTAGTTGTCTGGCAAGTGTAAAAATAACTCCATATTGTAATGAAACTGTTCGTAATCGCTAATAAAAACATGGTATAGTGTATATACATATAGAGGGGGGATTTAATGGATAAATTAGGCCGTTTGGATCGAATGGTCATGAAGTACGTTATTTTAGCTGCAGTATTTATTCTAGTTATTTTTAATTATCAGCACATTTTCGCTGGTTTGAGAGAGCTTTGGGATATAATTTCTCCTGTTGTTTATGGATTTGTATTTGCATATATTTTGAATTTAATTATGGTGATGTATGAGGGGTTCTGGTTTCCAGAAACGGATAATGAGCTACTTATTCGTGCAAGACGTCCAGTATCGATATTACTGGCACTGATTACAGTTATTATTGTTATTGTTCTAGTGTTATGGCTCATCATTCCACAATTAATCTCCCTAGTACAAACTTTATTAGAAAACCTACCATTAATGGTTGAATATATTCAAAGGTGGATTGAGGATTTAGAAGAAATTTATCCTCAAATTGATACATTGATAAATAATTTAAACATTAATTGGGAAAGTATTGCCCGAGATGCGGCAAGTTTTGCTAATAACATTTTAGGGTCAACGTTTACGACATTCCAATTATTAACTTCATCTTTATTTAGATTAGTTGTTATATTAGTTGTCGCAATTTACGCCTTATTTTCAAAAGAGAAAATACAAAGACAAGTTAAACGCGTACTGCGTGCTTACATGAAGAGAGACCACTTCCGTCGTTTGAAGTATGTTTTAAGAGTGACGAATGAATCATTCTCTAGTTTTATTACGGGAATGTTAATCGAAGCGATTATTTATGGTACGTTAGTAACGGTGGGGATGATGATATTTAGCTTCCCATATGCGGGTATGATTGGAGCACTCTCTGGGGCACTGGCCTTAGTACCAATGGTTGGGGCTATCTTATCAGCTGTTATTGGAACGATGTTAATCTTCGTTCAAAACCCGATTCAAGGACTCTTTTTCCTTCTATTCAATATCGTACTGCAACAGCTTGAAAGTAATGCGATTTATCCAAGAATTGTTGGTGGATCGATTGGTTTACCAGGTATCTGGACTTTCATTGCGGTAACGATTGGTGGGGGAATCTTAGGACCCGCCGGCTTCTTCCTAGGGGTACCTATTGCATCAGTCATATATAAACTCATTCGTTCGAATGTTGAATACAAAGAACATTACTATGAGTTAGATCATGAAAGTGAATTAACATTTTAATTTGAAAGTTTAGACCTAATGATTAGCCTAGTTGCTGTCATTAGGTTTTTATATTTGCATTGAATAATGTTGTAACCTAAAAACTTTTCACATATACTTACGTAAGAAATAAATAAAGTAGGAGGAACACGTTTGTGAAAGATATGACGTCGGGAACACCGATCAAACAGATTCTATTATTTTCTATACCTTTAATTATAGGTAATATTTTTCAATTGTTTTACAACATGGTGGATACATTTATTGTCGGACGGACGATGGGTGTGAATGCTCTAGCCGGTATTGGAGCAGCAGGGAGTGTCATGTTCTTTGTGGTTGGTTTCTCGCAAGGGTTCACTGCTGGAACGGCGATTCCAACGGCACAAGCGTACGGGGCACGTGATTATGAAAAAGTCAGTCGAAGTGTCGCAATCAATTGGGTCCTATCGACTTTAGTCGTTATCGTGATGACGGCGTTAAGTGTGTTTTTCTTATGGGATATTCTTTACTTAATGAATACGCCGGCTGAAATCATTCAGTACACCTATGATTATTTAATTATTATCTTTGGATTTATGGCGATTACAATTCTATTCAATATGTTAAGTAACTTAATGAGAGCTTTAGGAGATAGTCGGACACCGGTGATTGCTTTAGTCATTGCGGTTGTGATTAACATTATCTTAGATTATGTCTTTATCCTAGTTTTTGATATGGGAGCAGCTGGGGTAGCGACTGCGACAATGGTATCGCAATTAATCGCCTCTTTAATTTGCTTATTCTATATTCAAAAGAAAGTTTATTTATTAAAAGTTAAAGCAAGACATTTTAAGATGCGTAAAGATGAAGTGATTCAACATTGCCGTATTGGTTTCCCAATGGCGTTTCAATCTTCAATTATTGCGATTGGATCAATGTCTGTAACAATTGCCTTGAATACACTGGGAGCTGAAGCAGTTGCAGGTTACTCAGCAGCTCAAAAGATTGATCAAATTGTTGTCTTTGTTCTAATGTCATTCGGAGTATCAATGGCAACGTATGTTGGACAAAACTTCGGTGCCAAAAAATACGACCGTATCTTAAGAGGTGTAAAGCAAGTCCTTGTTCTCTCGATATCAGTGTCAATACTTTTCTCAGTTGTTTTATTCTTATTCGGTGGAGAATTAACGAGTGTCTTCGGAGATAGTTCATCAAAAGAAATTCTAAGAAGTTATGGTCAG
This sequence comes from Ruoffia tabacinasalis, assembly GCF_042652985.1. Classification (NCBI taxonomy): domain Bacteria; kingdom Bacillati; phylum Bacillota; class Bacilli; order Lactobacillales; family Aerococcaceae; genus Ruoffia; species Ruoffia tabacinasalis. The sequence goes on from NZ_JBHSHQ010000066.1 coordinate 21,591, forward strand.
TATTTCTTCCAATTAACCGGTCCATTTTATTGGATTCTAGCAATTCTCTTTGTCCTTCGTTACACTCTCCAAGGTTTGGGAGATAGTTTTATCCCGACAGTCGCAGGAGTGATGGAATTAACGATGAGAATCATTGCGGCATTTGGTTTAAGTGGCCTTATCGGCTTTGCCGGGCCAGTTATTTCCAATCCAATGGCTTGGTTAGGTGCTGTACTTGCCTTAGTTCCAGCCTATTACAAACGCAATAAGAAGTTAGTTGAATTGCAACAGCAAAAAGCAACTCAATAAAGTTTAGTCAGTCGATGCATTGAATGCACCGGCTGATTTTTTATTATTTTGGAAAATATTTTAAAATCGCTTGACCTTGACGTAGCGTTAAGGTGTAATCTGTATGAAGAGGTGAGGAAATGAGTTATTCAATTGGAGAATTAGCAAAACTAGCCGGGATTAGTACAAGGACTTTGCGTCATTATGATGCGATTGATTTATTAAAACCTGCGTATGTCGAAGAGAATGGGTACCGAATTTATAGTGAAGATGAAGTGAAAATGTTGCAACAAATAATGTTTTACCGCGAATTTGGTATCACATTAGAGGAAATTCATGCGATTGTTAATTCTTCAGAATTTGATCGTCTTAAAGCGTTGGAAACACATTACCAACACCTCAAATCGGAAAAAGTCCGTATTAGTCAATTGATGAATACAGTCGAAAACACAATTAAAATATACAAGGAGGACTTAACAATGTCTAAAAAAGAATTTGAAGGCTTTAAAAAACAACAAATTAAAGCTAATGAAGAAAAATATGGTGAAGAAATCAGAGAAAAATACGGTGATGATGTCATTGATTCATCAAATAAAAAATTCGGAAATTTAACGCAAGAACAGTACGAACGTATTGAAAAGCTTAATGAAGAAATCAGTGAAGCTTTAGTAAATGCCGTACCAGAAGGGAAGCCTGAAAGTGCAGAAGGGCAACGAGTTGCTGAATTACATAAAGAATGGCTAATCATGGTTTGGCCAGATGATCTATACTCTGAAGAAGCACACATTGGCCTAGCTCAAATGTATACACAAGATGAGCGTTTCAAGAAATATTATGAAGATATTACTGAAGGTGCAGCAGATTACTTATACGAAGCAATCAAGGTATTTTACAATAAATAAGCGAAGACCTTAAATATTTAGAAAAATCGAGGCCTATGCTATACTTGTCTAAAGTAACAATCTGAAGTGAGGATGGATAGAGATGAGTCATAGAAATAAAGGTTTTTTAGCAACGATGTTATTCGCGATGCTATTCAACCCAATAAGCATAACAGCATCAGAAAATAGTTCTAGTACAAGTGATGAAGAACTGGAACAAGTAGAATTAAGTGAAGAGGATAAAGTGAATTATATTCGCTGGTTTGGAGCCTATGACGATCTGCCCCAAACACCTTTAGATGAATTGAAGTCTACATTTGAGACGCTCATTTCCGAAGGTTCAACCGATATGACTAAAGAAGAAGTCATTGAATTAGCGGGCGAGCCTGCTGAAACGTTTGATGCAGGTGCAAGTGAATTCTTATTGTATTATTCAATGAATGATGAAGAATCAGCTATTCTATATGCACAAATCTTCTCAGAAGAAAAGGCAGCGGAAGCAAGTAGTGGACAGGCAGCTTCGACAGAATCTGTTGAAAGTACAGAAACAGAAGAGGAATTCGCTGCGCCTTATTTAACAGAAGTGAATTTATTGTTAGTGAATGAGACGGCCTTTGAGCCATTAAACATTACTTTAGAAGAAATTGAAACTTGGCAAGATTCAGAGAGTGACAATCGTGAGTTTACTACATTTGAAGAGTTACAGGAATTAATTGGTGAGCCATCAGAGATAACTTATCGGTTCGAAGATGAAAGTTGGCTGTATGCTTGGATTCGAAATAGTGATGAAACTGACTCAATAGATTATGTCATGACTGAAGTCGATGCTGACGGGAATATTGTGGAACTCAATACGATTGAAGATAGCGAAGAGAGCAGTGAAAGTGTCGAGATTTCGAGCCTAGATGAATTTAACAACACTGACGAAACAGCTGAATAAGCAGTTTGAACTAATTACCGCTTAGGTTTACAACAATCATTGTGTAGGCCTAAGCGTTTTTTTAAATAAATGAATAAGGGAGTCATGAATATGAATCGAATTAACTTAATTGCTTTAGGTGTCAAAGATATCGGTAGGGCAATGAAATTTTATAAAGATATCGGCTTTAAAACCTATGAAGAGGCTGACAACCCACCGATTGTATTTTTTGATAATGATGGAACCAAACTAGAGTTATTCTCACTTGAAGATTTAGCCAAAGAAATAAATCCAACCAACCCCCCAGTCATTAATACAGGTTTTAGTGGAATCACATTAGCAATCAACTTTAAAACTAAAGTTGAAGTTGATGAATTTGTTAAACTGGTTGAGTCTGCTGGTGGGCCGATCGCGAAATATCCTAAACCTACGGATTGGGGCGGGTATAGTGGTTACTTCCAAGATCTTGACGGTTATTATTGGGAAGTTGCATATGGTGATAGCTGGAAGTTCGATGATAATAACATGCTAGTCATAGAATAATAAGTGTTGATTGAAGGAGCTGTGGTTGCAGCTCTTTTTTTATTGGGAAAATGGGTAAACCTGCAGTCGAATTCAATTCGAGTCCTCGATTACGACTAAATGTGCATTCGAAAAAAATCCGAGTGCTAGATTCCGGCTAAACGTGCATTCGAATTCAATTCGAGTCCTAGATTCCGGCTAAACACGTATTCGAAAAAAATCCGAGTACTAGATTACGACTAAACACGCATTCGAAAAAAATCCGAGTGCTAGATTCCGGCTAAACACGCATTCGAAAAAAATCCGAGTACTCGATTCCATCTATATACTGGTCCTATAAACGTGGACAACTAGAGACATGCCCGTTTCATTCGTGGACTAAGTTCATTTCTGTCATTATCATCGTAGACAGAGTTTTATTGCACAAAAAAAATCATCTCCAATCCTTTCACATCGCAGTTACTTACAATTTTAAATAAATAATATTTATGAAAACGGTAAAAAATCCTCGACTAACACAATATATGTGCTATTATTATTAAGTGAACACTATATATTGTGTTGAAGGAGGATGGAAATGGAGCAAACATTTAAAGGTATTAAGGAAAATATAACAAATACAATCGTTATCAAACGAGATGGGCGAGTTGTAAACTTTAATCCGAATAAGATAAAAGCAGCGATTAACAAAGCATTTACTCATGTATATTCAAGCGAGGATGCTGAAATATCGGAATTAGTTAAAGACATCATCACTAAACTATCAAATAGATATGGTCAAGAATTGACGATTAATCAAATACAGCGAGTAACAGAAGAGGTACTAGTGGCCTCTGAATACAACGAAGTTGCCCAAGCTTATATTAGCTACCGGGTACAAAGAGAACAAGAACGCATGTTATCTGTCGATATCAATGAAAGTATTAAAGCCCTAACTGCAAAAGAAAGTACACTAGTGAATGAGAATGCGAATAAAGATAGTCGTGTCTTTAATACACAAAGAGATTTGACTGCAGGTGTCACGGCTAAAGCAATTGGGTTAAAAATGCTTCCTCCTCATGTAGCTAACGCTCATGTAAAAGGACAAATTCACTACCATGATTTGGACTATCAACCATATGCACCGATGACAAATTGTAGTTTGATTGATTTTGAAACAATGTTTAATGAAGGATTTACAATAGGAAATGCCCAAGTCGAGTCACCCCAATCGATCCAAACGGCTACGGCACAAATGGCTCAAATCATTGCCAACGTTGCAAGTAGTCAGTACGGAGGAACTAGTGCAAACCGAATTGATGAGATTTTAGCTCCTTATGCAGAGAAAAATTATCATAAGAATTTAAAGATGGCGCATGAGTGGATTGAAGATGAGGATAAACAAAAAGCATTTGCGAAGAGTAAGACGAAAAAAGATATTTATGATGCGATGCAAAGTTTGGAATATGAAATTAATACACTTTATACTTCTCAAGGACAAACGCCTTTTACGACACTTGGCTTTGGTCTAGGGACTTCATGGATTGAAAGGGAAATCCAATTTGCCATTTTGAAAGTTAGATTAGAGGGCTTGGGTAGCGAGAAAAGAACTGCCATTTTCCCTAAACTTGTCTTTACTTTAAGAGACGGAGTGAACTTAAAAGAAGCAGATCCGAATTATGACATCAAACAGTTAGCACTTGAATGTACTGCTAAACGAATGTACCCGGATGTTCTAATGTATGACAAATTAGTTGAGTTAACAGGCAGCTTTAAAGTGCCAATGGGGTGCCGCTCATTTCTGCAAGGATGGAAAGATGACAATGGAAATGAAGTCAATGACGGTCGTATGAACTTAGGGGTTGTCACATTAAATTTACCGAGAATAGCGATTGAATCTAGCGAGAACAAAGAGCAATTTTGGTCAATATTAGAGGAAAGACTCGATATTATGACTGCCGCTTTAGTATATCGCGTTGAAAGAGTGAAGGAAGCTTTACCAGAGAATGCCCCCATCTTATATCAATATGGAGCATTTGGTGAACGATTGAATGAAGACGAATCCGTTGATAAATTATTTAAAAACAAACGCGCAACAGTGTCGCTGGGTTATATCGGATTATATGAAGTGGCAACTGCTTTTTATGGTCCCGATTGGGAAGAGAATAAAGAAGCTAAAGATTTTACACTAGAAGTGATTAAAACTCTTAAAGCCAAGGCAGATGAGCTAGGTGAACAGTACGGTTATCACTTCAGTGTGTACAGCACTCCTTCAGAGAGTTTAACAGACCGATTCTGTCGGATGGATAAAGAACGATTTGGATCGATTCCTAATATTACTGATAAAGATTATTATACGAATTCTTTCCATTATGATGTCAGAAAAAATCCAACCCCCTTTGAGAAAATCGAATTCGAAAAAGACTATCCACAATACTGTAGTGGCGGGTTTATTCATTACTGTGAATATCCGAATATGCGTCAAAATTTAAAAGCGTTAGAAACAGTTTGGGACTTTGCTTATGACAAGATTGGGTATCTAGGAACGAATACACCGATTGATCATTGTTATGAATGTGATTTTGATGGAGAGTTTGAAGCGACCGAACGCGGTTTTAAATGCCCTCAATGTGGCAATCAAAATCCTGACACATCAGACGTTGTAAAGAGAACTTGTGGCTATTTAGGCAATCCACAGAAAAGACCGATGGTGCGTGGAAGACATAAAGAAATCAACGCACGGGTGAAACACATTCCCAATAGCATTGTGAAATTAAAACGCAATCAGAAAGCGAAATTAGCAAACGACTCAAGGAGCGTACTCGAATGAAAAATCCAAAACCCAAAGAATGGCTAGCTGAAGATTTAAGTCTAGGTAAGATTGCGGATTACAAACCGTATAATTTTGTGGATGGTGAAGGAGTCAGATGCAGCCTTTACGTCAGTGGTTGTCCCTTTGCTTGTGTCGGTTGTTACAATCGTGTCGCACAAAACTTTAACTACGGGACACCTTATACGCAAGAACTAGAAGAGCGAATCATTGAAGACCTCGCTGTATCATACTGCCAAGGCTTAACATTACTAGGCGGAGAGCCTATGTTAAATACTAATATCGTAGTCCCTTTATGTAAAGCAATCCGAGAAAAATACCAACAAACAAAAGATATTTGGTCATGGACGGGTTACACATGGGAAGAATTACTGTTGGAATCAGAGGATAAGTTAGAACTATTATCATTAATCGATGTGCTAGTCGATGGTCGTTTTGACATTAATAAAAAAGATCTCACAAGGCAATTCAGAGGCAGTACGAATCAACGCATTATCGATGTCCAAGAAAGTTTGGCTCAAGGAGAAGTTGTGCTTTGGACACAATCGAATGGACAACCATACTATTGATAAACAAAAACAACAGTTCGAAAAATCAGACTGTTGTTTTTTTTGTTAAACTATAAAGCATCTTTGAAGAAGGCAGTACCTACACGTATGAAAGAAGCTCCTTCTGAAACAGCGATGGGATAGTCTTGGCTCATGCCCATGCTAACTTCGGTACAAGGAGCATTTGAAAAGTTACTTTGTCCCACTTCAACTTGTAACTCTTTTAAAGAACGGAAATATTCATGGATTTCCTCTTGGCTGGCATCAATAGGAGCCATTGTCATTAGGCCAATGATATTTAACTTATCATATGCTTCTAACTCTTTTAAAGTGTCAGCCAACGCGTCGGGTTGGAAACCAGATTTACTATCTTCACCACTCACATTAACTTGAATGAAACAGTTAACCGGCTGCTCAGCGCGTTTTTGAATTTCTTTTGCTAAAGAGAGACGGTCCAGAGAGTGGAGATAATCAATATCATTAATAATCTTCTTCACTTGTCTCGTTTGTAAATTACCAATAAAATGCCATTGAATCTCGTCATTAATATCTGCCAAATTTTCATATTTCTTTAAGAATACATCGGGGCGATTCTCCCCAAAGTGTTTTACTCCAAGAGCGTGCAAATCACGCATCGTTTTTTCATCAACGGTCTTAGTGACTGCAACTACAGTAGGTTCCTCGTTTCCAGCGGGTAGATGATTTTCAATCGTTTCTTGAATTACATTGATATTTGTTTTTAACGTTTGTTTCATTGTCACTTCGTTCACCAATCCTTTAATTATTCCTCTATTGAATTTATCAATAATGGTGGAGGGTGTCAATTTGAAGACATTCAAACAAATTCAAGAATAATACTTGCATTGAACAAATATCCATGTTAGTATTCTTTCGAAGTCGAGATAACACTTCATTGATCACTAATAAAAGTGAAAGACTTGACCTCTAAATTGATTCATGTTATTATTAATTCGAAATCGAGATGTAAACATTTAAAGTAAAATTTTAAATGCTTTTGCTCGGTTATAATTTTTAACTTATAATTCGAAAACGAGATAATAAAATATGAACAATCTTTCAGGAGGAGCAACAATGAATAGAACCGAAGAATCATTAAAAGCATTTGTAGGGATCCAAAGAACAAGCGAAACTTTAGATAGAACAGTTAGAAAAGACTCAAGAAAACACGGTCTAAACTTAAATGAGTTTGCCGTACTAGAATTATTATTGAATAAAGGGCCACAACCCATTCAACAAATAAAAGAGAAAATTCTAATTGCGAGCAGCAGTACTACTTACTTAATTGATAAATTATGTGAGAAGGGACTTGTTGAGCGAATTGTGAATGAACAAGATCGTCGTATCATTCATGCCTCTTTAACACCTAGCGGGAAAGAGTTAATTGAACGCATCTTCCCATCGCATGCTGAATTGATTAGAGAATCATTTGATAAATTATCGGATGATGAACTCACACAACTACGGTTCTTATTGAAGAAAATGAACGGCATAGACAACAAATAAAGGAGCGTTTTATTATGACGAACAATTTTGAACTTAAAGGAATTCACCACGTTACAGCGATTACGAATAGTGCTGAAAGAAACTATAAATTTATCACAGATATTTTAGGTATGCGTTTAGTTAAAAAGACAGTAAATCAAGATGATATCCAAACGTATCATACATTCTTTGCGGATGACATCGGATCACCAGGAACGGATTTAACATTCTTTGATTTTCCGAATATTCCTTCAGGAACTTATGGATCAAACTCAATTTCGCGTATTGGCTTACGTGTTCCTAACGATGCAGCATTAGAATACTACTTAAACCGTTTTGAAGAATTTGATGTAAAACACGGCGAAATTGAAGATTTATTCGGTACGAAAGTTTTAGAATTTGAAGAAGAAGATGGGCAACGCTACCGTTTATTCTCAGATGAGAATAATGAAGGGGTAGAGGCTGGAACACCATGGCAAGATGGACCAGTACCAACAGATAAAGCTATCTACGGGCTTGGACCGATTGAAATTACAGTAAGTTACTTTGATGACTTCAAACAATTATTACAAGTAATTTATAATATGAAACCAATGATTGAAGAAGAGGAAGTTGCAGTCTTTGAAGTAGGTGAAGGTGGAAACGGTGGCCGTGTTATCTTACGCAAAGATGAAAAAACACCCGTTGGAATCCAAGGTTACGGAGAAGTTCACCACGTTTCATTTAGAGTTGAAGACCATGCAGCAATTAAATCATGGGAAGCAAAATATGACCAAATCGGTGTTCGCCACTCTGGTTGGGTAGATCGTTTCTTCTTTGAAGCACTATATGCACGAATTGGCCATATCTTAATTGAAATCTCTACAGATGGACCAGGATTCATGGGCGACGAACCATATGAAACATTAGGAGAAAAATTATCATTACCGCCATTCTTAGAAGAAAAACGTGACGAAATCGAAGCATCTGTACGTCCATTTGATACAACGCGCATTAAATAATAGCCAGGCGACTTTGAAATCATTAATACAATATAAGGAGCTGATAATATGGAACCGGTGAAACATATACACCATATTACTGCGATTGCAGGTCCACCTCAAGAAAATTTACACTTTTATCGTGATGTTTTAGGCTTAAAATTAATTAAGCAAACAGTTAATTTTGACGATGTAAATACATATCATTTTTATTTCTCAAATAAGGGTATGGATGATGGAACAATCTTAACGTTCTTCCCATGGGATACGCGTAATCGTGGTGTTAAAGGTAGTGGGCAAGTTGGAAGAATTGCTTTCTCAGTACCTAATGGGTCATTAGAACATTGGAAGAAACATTTAGAAACTCATGATGTGGCTTTTGAAGAATCGAATATGTTTGGAAATCGCGGGATTATCTTTGAAGATAATCATACTTTACGCCTAGCGATTGTTGAAACTGATGCAGAGAATAATGATTCAGATATCTTAGGTTTGTACGGCGTGGAGTTGCTATCAAGCCAACCAGAAGCAACAAGAGATACATTACGTAACCAACTCGGTTTAGAGGAATTAGAAGCCACATTAGAATTCTTCCACTTAGAAACAGTGGGAGAACAACGTCATCACATTATTATACCTAAAGAAGCACCAGCGAGAGGTAGAGACGGTGTTGGAACAGTTCATCACGTGGCTTGGTCAATGGAAGACGATCTTAAACAGCAAGAATGGCGTGAATACCTACAAGATGAAGGATTCCACGTGACAGATGTTAAGGATCGTAATTACTTTAAAGCGATGTACATGCGAGAAAAGGGCCATGTTCTATTCGAATATGCGACCGATGGTCCAGGTTTTGCTGTCGATGAACCTTTAGATGCCTTAGGCCAAAAGCTCATGCTTCCAGAACAATATGAAAGCCAGCGAGAAGAAATCGAGAAAACTTTACCAAAAGTCGAATTATAGGAGGGGTTTATGCATTTTTTTAAAGCAGATAATATGTCCTCAAAGGACAATAAAAAGAAATTAGCAGGAACAATTATTCCAAGGCCGATTGCATTAGTGATGACGCAATCTGATGAAGTCATTAATATTGCACCTTTTAGTTACTTTAATATTGTTTCTAACAACCCACCTCTCATTTCGATTGCGATACAAAGATCGAATGGTGAACTAAAAGACACTTCAAGAAATATTCTCGCAAAGAAAGAAGCGACGGTTCATGTTGTAGATGAGCGAATCGTAAACGATGCAAATGCAACATCAGCAACATTGCCTGCAGATGAGAGTGAGTTAAGTGTATCAAACTTTAACTTAATTGACTCAAAATTGATTGGAACACCAGGGATTAAAGAAGCCCTCGTCCGCTATGAGACACAGTTGTATAAAGCTGTTGAAATTACGGATGCATCAGGGTTAATCGTTGCGGATTTAATCATCCTAGAGGTGGTTGGTTTCCATCTTGCAGAAAAGATTCACGATGTTGACACAGGCTATATTATAGCAGACAAACTGAAACCTGTGAGTCGATTAGCCGGTGCGGATTATGCCAAATTAGGTACGCAATTTGATTTAGTCCGACCAGATTAAAGGAGTTAATAATTTATGGAACATATCTTTAGAGAAGGAAAAGCAAACCATCCTGTATTCATTATGTTACATGGAACAGGTGGAAATGAAACGAATTTATTACCTTTAGGAGAGATTCTTGATCCTGAGGCAGCAATCTTAGCCATCCGTGGGGATGTAGTGGAGAATGGTATGTTACGCTACTTTAAACGTAAAGAAGAAGGCGTGTATGATGTCGAAGATTTAAACCAACGTGGGGAAGCTTTACATCAATTTATCGTTGATTCTAGTAAAGAATATAACTTTAATTTAGATGATGCGGTCTTTGTAGGCTTTTCAAACGGATCAAACATTGCGATGAATATCTTATTAAGAGATGACAGCCAAGTGAATAAAGGGGCATTATTTGCACCAATGTATCCAGTGGACGTGTCTCATAATACAAAAGATATGAAAGATGTTTCAATTTATTTATCAATGGGAGAAAATGATCCCATCGTTTCGTTAAATGATAGCGAGAATGTTGTTGATATCTTCGAGACACGCGGCGCAGAAGTCACAACGTTTTGGGTAAATTCCCATGAGTTAAATGGTGAAACAGCTATGCAAGCAAAAGCTTGGTTAAATAAAGTTTTTAAATAACTTGAATTGTAAAATTAAGCTAGAAAAATAAATAAACCATCTGTGGTACACTCAAATCAAATTTCCAACCACGAAAATTAGAGGAGTGACCACAAATGGCCTACACACATCTTACCATGAAAGAACTCGGGTGGATAGAAACTTATTATGATATTGGCTATAAAGCCTATGAAATTGCGAAGAAACTGGGACGATCCAATCAACCGATCTATAATGTTGTCAACTTCCTAAAAGAAGGTGGAACGGTTCATGACTACTTGGAACGTTATACACAGAATAAATCGAAATGCGGCGCCAAGAAAAAAACATTGACAAGTGAACAGTCTCAATACGTTAAGCACCGAGTGGCTGAGGGTTGGACACCCGATGTGATCATTGGTCGAGGTGAAGTAGATCTTGGCTGTTCTATGCGTACCCTCTATAGACGATTTAAAGATAGTACGCTCTTTGATATAACGACGTTACCCATGCAAGGAAAACGAAAACCGAATGGCCATAAAGAAACGCGCGGGAAACAAGGGGACAGAAGAACGCTTGATGACCGAAAACAAGCTTATCCTTCTTACCACAATGAATTTGGTCATTTAGAAGGTGATACCATCATCGGTAAAAACCATAAGAGTGCCGTGATCACCTTTGCGGAAAGAGCGTCTAAGTTAATCATTGCTTTAAAGACACCCGGCCGAAAGGCCGAAGACATCGAGGTCACCTTGACCAACTGGTTTAAACAGCTACCCAAGAATCTCTTTAAGTCGATAACGTTTGACTGTGGCAAGGAATTTTCCAACTGGAAAAGTTTAAGCAATCAACAGGATATTTCTGTTTTCTTTGCAGATCCGGGCTGTCCCTCTCAACGTGGCCTCAACGAACATTCGAATGGGCTCTTGCGTAAAGATGGATTACCTAAACAAATGGACTTCAATGAAGTGAACCAAGCGTTTATTTCTTCGGTCGCCATTCGTAGGAATAAGATTCCTAGAAAGTCTTTAAATTATAAGACCCCGTTGGAGGTCTTTCTTGAGAATGTGTCTGGGTTAAATTATTTCTAGCTTAAATTGACAAACGAAATAATATAATAACAGAGGGACGAGATCATAATAGAACTCATCCCTCTGTTTGTTTGTGAATAAATTTGCTTTGAACTAAGTGAAATATCTGTTCAATGATAAAGAACAGCAAGATAGATACTAAAATTGAGCCCGGATAATAAAAGATATTAGGTACGGAAGAAAAGATGGGTTTATCTCTAAGATAAAAGTAATTACCATTAACAATTGGATTAAATAACGCCACGAAGACAAAGTATACTAAAAACAATAGAATGACACGCTTACGTGCGGATGCATAAACTTTATAGTTATAGGCAATCATACCGTAGAAGGGTAGTAGCAATGTAATAACATGATTCGTTAAAAAACTTACCCCTCTAGGATGCGTAATCGGTTCAATGTTTGATGGTACTAAGAAACTTAACCAAGCAAACACTGAGAAATAGGCAACGATGTTAAATAATTTTTCAGATTTAGTAAATAAGAAAATGATACCTAGAATGGTATTAATCCGACTAATGTGGAAGGGTAAGGATTCTTGTAATGTAAATTCACCGAGTAGGACATAAGAACCGTATAATAAAATTTGTTGAAGGATTGAAATAGTCACAATGTATTTTGAAATAGTATTGCGGTGGTCTCTAACATACGATTGATTCATAAATAAGAGGCAGGTAAAGAAAATTAAAACAGCAATATATAATAAATGATTCGGACCAAGAATTTGAATGTACTCCATGTTAGTTACTTACCTCGCTTTATAATATATTAGTTATAAAAAAAATAGTTTAATATGCATTCATTTTAAGAATCTCATTTCTTTTTGTCAAACTCATTTTTCATTTGTACTTTTAGATAGATATCGGTAAAATAAAATAAAAAGTATAAGGAGTTGTGAATCAGTGTTCCTAGAAGAATTGATTCAAATTGTTAGCCCACCCATTATTCATATATTAGAATTAATCGGAATTTTTATTATTTTTTTCGGTAGTTTAAAGGTACTTTGGATTTTTATGAAATCTGGCTTTAACTTTCATGATAAGGCGATTACGATTACTTTAGGTGAAGTCCTCGCTTTGAGTTTACAGTTTAAACTTGGGGCAGAGGTTATTAAGACGGTCGTTATTCGAGATTTCCAAGAACTGATTGTGTTAACTGTAGTTGTAATTCTAAGAATAGTTCTAAGTGTTGTCGTTCACTGGGAAGTAAAGAACGCGAATATGGAAGAACGCGAGCGTTTAATGACCGATTCAGATAGTTTCGATTAATCAGCACTTATTATATACATACAAATACACCTTATTATTCAATCTTCTTACTCATTTGAACAATAAGGTGTATTTATGTAAATGTTACTAATCTAAATTAAATTCATCTTTGAAAAATTCTTCGCGTTTTTCAAAACTAACTTCTTCGTGGATTTCATGTAACATCCAAATGTAATTTGAGTTATCCAAGAACATTCCATTAGTTACACCCATCTCAGGCATATGCATAAGTTCTTGAATGACAGAAGCGCCATTATCAATTGCATTTTGGAACGTGTCTTTAATGTTAGGTACCATCACATTGAACCATAAAGTTTTAGGATCATCTTCTGTAGGTGCTAATAAATCATACTCAGCGTTTGCATCCATAAGGTGGAAGCGAGTGCCGTATAAAGTAAACACCGCTTCGTTTAAACCTGTTGGGAAACTTGTCTTTTCAATGACTTCTAAAGCATCAGTAAAAATTGCTTGATACATTTCAAGTGCTTTTAGAGAGTTTTCAACTACGAAATCAATTTCTACGCCTGTAATCATTTATTTGTTCTCGCTTTGATCATTACTGAAGTAATCAGCTACAACCGTCGCCATTGCGCGAGCAGCAATCATCATTGAGCCTTCTTCGATATCGAATTTAGGATGGTGATGTGGGAAGGCTTCTTTATCTACTGGGGCTGCACCAACATAAAAGAAAGAACTTGGAACTTCTTTAGCGTAGTAAGCGAAGTCTTCTGATGGAGACATTGGTCCTGCTTTAACAACTTCTGTAACATCTTCAAAATTAGCTTCAGATAAAACTGCACCAATGTGTTCTGTTAATTCTGGATCATTGTATAGAACAGGGTAGTCATTTGCGTAGTCAAGTTCGCAAGTAACGTTGTACATAACTTCAAGACCTTTCACGATACGTTTTACTTCGACTTCTATTTTTTTACGTACTTCTTCAGACATACCACGAACGTCACCTTCAAGGACTACTGAATCTTTAATAGCGTTAAATGATCCTTTACCGTCGAAAGAACCGATGGTTACAACACCTGTATCGAATGGACTTAAACGACGTGAAACAACTGTTTGTATCGCTGTTACAAAGTAACTCGCCGCAACAATCGCGTCATTCGCTTCGTGAGGACTTGAACCGTGTCCACCAACACCTTGTACTTTAAGAACAAATTTCGCACGACCATTTTGTGCTTCACCTGGTACGTAATGAATTACTCCATATGGTTTGTTAGACATCACGTGGATACCAAAGGTATTATCAACACCGGCTAAGACACCGTCTTTAATCATACCGATAGCTCCTCCTGGTGGAACTTCCTCAGCATCTTGATGAATTATAACAATCTTACCTTCGAACTCATCTTTTAATTCGATTAAAGCATCAGCTAAGATAAGCATGTAAGCAGTATGGGCATCATGACCACATGCATGCATCACACCTGGGTTTTTAGATGCAAAGGGTAAACCAGTGGCTTCTTCGATAGGTAGTGCATCAAAGTCAGCACGGATAGCTAACGTTTTACCTGGTTTACCAGAATCAATCGTTACTTTAACCCCGTGATTACCAACATTTGTTTGAACATCTACATCTTTATCTTTGTAAAAGTCCGCGATGTATTTAGAAGTATTCACTTCTTCAAAAGATAGTTCTGGATTTTCGTGTAAGTAGCGACGAATATCAATCATCTGATCTTTATTTTCTTCAATTTTTGCTAGTAATTTCTCTAACATTGTATGCCTCCTAAGGTTTTTCTTACTTTAATCATCTTATTCCTATTTCAGTATATTTTCAAGCTTTACCGCTTGTGTTTCCTTTATTGTTAGTCGATTAAAAATTGGCTATAATACAATTGAGAAACTGTAAAGACGGCTACTAAAAATTTACACACGAGATTTTAAAAACGCTTATACTACAGTAGGTTTTCTGAAAAAATTAAGTTATAACGAACAATATGATTGTTTCATTAATGTTCGTGCGTAGAAGTATTGAAGGGTTTACTAGGTGCCTTATAATTAGAAAACAGATAGGGGTTTTATTTGATTCTAATATAAAGTATGTAGCTGACAATATAAAAGCTGTAATAAAAAGAAGGAGGTAGTTAAGAATGGCTGAAAAAAATTTAAAACAGACCCCACTTTTTGATTATTATGTTGAGAAAGGGTTAAAATTAACTGATTTTGGAGGCTGGGCACTGCCAATCCAATTCACAAAGATTCAAGAAGAACATGATGCGGTGCGTCAAACGGTTGGGATTTTTGAAGCTTCTCATATGGGGGAAATTTTAATTAAAGGTTCAAATGTGCTTGAATGGTTTAATCAAATCATCACGAACGATACACAAAGAATTTCATTAAACGACGCACAGTATACTGCCATCGTGAATGAGAATGGCTATACTTTAGATGATTTGATTTATTATTATGTTGCAGAGAATACATTATTTGTCACTCCCAATGCTGGAAATAAAGACAAAATTCTAGCATGGTTGAATGAGCATAATTCCGATAAGACAGTAGAGATCGTCGATCAATCAGCAGAATACGGATTGATTGCGGTTCAAGGTCCAAATTCTGAAAAAGTATTAAAGGAAATTGTAGCACCTGAAGTGTTAGAATTAAATAATTTCCAAATATTCAGTCAACAAACAATTGCGGGTGTTGATTCAGTGCGTATTTCTAAGACTGGATATACAGGTGAATTAGGTTATGAATTATATATTCCTTGGGCACAGACGGCTAAAGTTTGGGAGGCATTGCTTAACGTAGGTGAGTCTTATGGACTGAAAGAGTGTGGTCTAGGAGCTAGAGATACCTTACGACTTGAAGCTGGTATGGCTTTATATGGCAATGATCTTAGCGAAGAGATTACACCGATTGAAGGTGGGATTGCTTTTGCGGTTGATTTAAATAAAGAAAATTTTATTGGTAAGGAAGCCCTTGAAAAAGTAAAGAACGACCCGAATCGTTATATGTCTCGTGGCTTTGAACTAACTGGAAAAGGGATTGCCCGCCAAGGATATAAAATCTTTGAATCAGAAGAAAGTACCGAAGTCATTGGGGAAGTAACATCTGGAACAAAATCACCAACCTTTAAAAAAGCACTCGGTTTTGCACAAACAAGAAAACCATATGCTAAAATAAATAATCAAATTTTTGTCGAGATTCGTAATAAACGCGTACCAGCGAAGATTACTAAAAAAGATTGGTTAAAAAATAAATAATTGGAGGAAGAAAAATGGATAAAAACACATTATTTTACACAGAAGATCACGAATGGGTTCAAGTATTGGATGACAATACTGTTCGTATCGGAATTACAGATTACGCTGTAGAACAATTAGGGGACATCGTTTATGTTGAAGTACCCGAGATGGATGAGGAATATGATTTAGAAGAAGCATTCGCAAACATTGAATCAGTGAAATCCACGTCAGAAATTTATGCACCAATTGCTGGGAAAGTAACTGCAGTGAATGAAACTTTAGAAGATGAACCTGAGAACGTTAACGAAGACCCTTATGAATTAGGGTGGATTTGTGAATTAACAAGTGAATCAGCTATTGATACATCTCATTTAATATCGTTAGAACAATATACTGAATTTGTAGAAGATTAAGTTTATTTTCAAAACAGTAATCGGAATGAATGTTTAAATGTGAGAGGATGAATGAGTTGAAAAAATTTCGTTATTTACCTCATACAGAGGATGACAGAGAAAAAATGTTAAATACCATTGGCGTTAAGTCAGTGAATGAATTATATGAAGACGTCCCAAAAGCAGTTAGAACCCAGGAAAGAATGGATCTACCTAAAGAGTTAAGTGAATTTGAACTACTTAAACACGCTCGTGAGCTAGCTAATAAGAACACAAATGCTACACAGATGCCTTACTTTATTGGGGCAGGAACGTATGACCATTATATTCCTTCAATTGTCCAAGCGATAATATCTAGACAAGAATTTCTAACAGCATACGTTCCGTATCAGCCTGAAATTAGCCAAGGAGAGCTACAGGCTTTATTTGAGTGGCAATCTATGATTGCAGAGTTGACTCAGATGGAAGTGGCAAACTGTGGGATGTATGACGGATATAATGCCATTGCTGAGGCAGCGAATTTAGCGATTGGCTCTGTTAGAAAATCATCAAAAATCTTAATATCTCAAGGGGTGAACCCCCAGGGGATTGATGTCTTAAACACATATGGCTTTGGTAAGGAATATGAAGTGAATGAAATTCCTTTAGCAAATGATGTGACAGATATTGAAAAGCTTAAAGAGCAATTAGATGACTCCGTTGCTGCTGTTATTATTCAATACCCTAATTTCCTTGGATCGATTGAAGATCTGAAAGAAATTAAAGCAGCGATGAGTGATACAAAAGCGTTACTTATTGTATCAGCAAATCCGCTTGCTTTAGGTGTTCTAGAAGCACCAGGTAATTTAGGTGCAGATATTGTTGTTGGGGACGTGCAACCATTTGGTATACCAATGTCATACGGTGGACCTCACTGTGGTTACTTTGCGACAACGAAGAAATTAATGCGTAAAATACCTAGCCGTATCGTCGGCCAAACGGAAGATGAGAATGGCGAACGTGGTTTTGTTATGACTTTAGCTACACGTGAACAACATATTCGTCGTGAGAAAGCGACAAGTAATTACAGTTCAAATCAAGCTTTATATGCTTTAGCTTCAGCCATAGCTATCTCTGCTTTAGGTCGAGAAGGCATTGTCGAGATGGCTAAGCAAAATATTAATAAAGCTCATTATTTAAAAGACCAATTAGAAGCTCAAGGCTTTAAAGTATTTAATCAATCTCCTTTCTTTAATGAGTTTGTGATTCAGTTAGATCAACCTGTTAAAGAAGTTAACTTGGCATTACACCAAGTAGGCTTTGTTGGTGGTTATGATGCAACTCGCTCAACAGGTATTGAGAACACTTACTTATTATGTGCAACTGAGAAGCGCTCGAAGTCAGAAATCGATGCTTTTGTATCGAGTTTAGTAGAGGTGACACGTCATGCTTAAAGAATATAATGAATTAATATTTGAAATTTCTCAACCAGGTCATGTCAGCTATGATTTACCAGATAACGATGTCCCAACATACGATTTATCTAATGATTTACCTGAGTATTTAAATCGACAAGAAGCAGCGAAATTACCAGAAGTGTCAGAACTACAACTGGTGAGACACTATACAGCTTTATCGAATAAGAACTTTGGTATCGAGTCTGGACCGTATCCGCTTGGGTCATGTACGATGAAATATAATCCAAAAGTGAATGAAACAATTGCCGCTTTAGACGGATTCAGTCAAATTCACCCTCAACAAGAACCAGAGACAGCTCAAGGTGCCTTAGAATTACTGCATAACTTACAAGAATACCTTGCGGAAATTACAGGGATGGACCAAATTTCCCTTCAACCTGCTGCTGGAGCTCATGGAGAATTAGCTGCAATATTGATGTTTAAAGCTTTTCATGAAGCGAACGGTGAAGGTGAGCAACGTAAGAATATTATTGTTCCAGACTCTGCTCATGGGACGAACCCTGCGACAGCAACAGTTGCTGGCTATGAAACGTTTGAAATCCCTTCAACTAAAGAAGGCATTATAGATATTGAAGCATTGAAACAAGTAGTCAATGAAGAGACGGCGGGTATTATGTTAACGAATCCTAATACAGCAGGTTTATATGAACGTGATATTCAAGAAATTGTAGACATTGTTCATGAAGTAGGTGGCTTAGCATATTACGATGGTGCTAATTCAAACGCGATTATGGGAATATCTAATCCAGGTGCAATGGGCTTTGATGCTGTTCACTTGAATTTACATAAGACCTTTACAGGACCTCACGGTGGTGGTGGTCCAGGATCAGGACCTATCGGTGTGAAAGCAAACTTAGAAGCTTTCTTACCTGTGCCTAGAATTGAAAAAGTAGACGAGCATTACGTTATTAATTCTGACTATCCTCAAAGTATTGGTCGAATTAAAGGTAACTTTGGAAACTTTGGTGTGAATGTCCGTGCTTATTCTTATATTAGAACCATGGGTGCAGATGGTCTAACGCAAGTGTCTAAAGATGCCGTCTTGAATTCTAATTACTTGAAAGCACGTATTAAAGAATATTACGACGTTGCTTTTGCCCAACATTGTATGCATGAATTTGTTGTGAGTTGTAAACGACAAAAAGTTGAGCATAATGTCAATGCGAAAGATATTGGGAAACGTTTGTTAGACTATGGTATTCATTCACCAACGACATACTTCCCACTAATTGTAGAAGAATGTCTGATGATCGAACCGACTGAAACGGAATCAATCCGTGAATTAGACCAAATTGCAGATGCTTTTATTTCAATTTCAAAAGAAATTAAGGAAGATCCAGAAATAGTTAAACAAGCACCACACTTAACATCAGTTAGAAGATTAGATGAGACAACCGCTGCGCGTAAGCCAGTGTTAACTTATCAAGCGAGTCTTCAATAATAAATAATAATGTTTGACGGCAGATTTCGATTATCTGTCGTCTTTTCATTTCAAAATATTTCGAAAAAAATATACATTTCGAAACCATGGAACAAAAGAGCATAAAATCAAGCTTTATCATGGTATCGAAGCCGATACTGTGGTAAATTAATTGATAAGTAGATTTAATTACTTAAACAAAATTAATGAATATGATTACATAATAAGAGGTGGATGGATGTCGATTCGATTAGCAACACAAAATGACTTTGATATCATTATGGATAATTACAAAGTGATGACCGAATATCCAGGGCAAGTTGACGCTGGGGCAGGTTGGGTACTCGGTATTTATCCTGATGAAAGAATGATTCAAGAAGCGATTAATCTTAAACAATATTATGTTTATGAACTAGAAGGCAAAATCTGTGGTGGAATGATTATTAATGAAGCCTATACAGAGGGTTACGAAAAGGTAAACTGGCGAATACAAGCAGATGAAGGCGAATTCATTTCGATACATGCTCTAGGCGTAATGCCTAAGGCAAGAGGCAAAGGCATTGCCAAAGCATTAGTACAATATGCCCAAGCTTATGGGAATGAACACAATTATAAAGCTATTCGCATTGATGTTTACGGAGTGAATCAAGCAGGGAAGAAGTTATATCCAGCAACAGGCTTTGTTTTAGTTGATACTATTGAACTGTATTATGAAGATACAGGTTTAGCTGAATACTTAATGTATGAGTACATCATTTAGGAGGAATTTATTTATGGAAATTACTATTTGGTCGGATTTTGTATGTCCTTTTTGTTACATTGCTGAAGAGCACTTAAACCAAGCTTTAAGTACTTTTTCTGAGAAGGACGATGTGACTATTGAATATAAAAGTTTTCAACTGGATCCAGTGGGAACTTATCAACCCGAATTAAATTATTATGAAACCTTTGCGAAATTAAAAGGGATGCCAATGGATAAAGTCACTCAAATGATGGACAGCGTCAAAAATATGGCAAATGAAGCCGGTTTAACAATGAATTATGACGATGCAAAGTACTCAAACACGTTAAAAGCTCACCGAGTCTTCCAGTATGCAAAAGAAGAAGGACGAGGGAATGATTATTTCCATCGCTTTTATCGAGCGCATTTCGTCGAAGGTTTGAATATTGAAGATAATGAAGTCATTGAAAAACTCAGTCAAGAACTAGGGCTAAACTTAGCTGATGTTCAAGCGATTCTTAATGATAGTCAAACTAATCATCAAAAAGTCCAAGATGATATTGCAACAGCGGGCTCGATTGGTGTTCAAGGGGTTCCATTTTTTGTATTTAATAATAAATATGCTGTATCTGGGGCACAACCAATTGAAATATTCAAAAATGTCCTTGAACAAGTTGCAGCTGAGTCATAGAATGAAATATATATTCATAGGAGGTGGATTTATTGGAAAAAATTAGACAGTTGCCTAAACGCTATGTGATTACTGCGATCGTAGTTCTTTTAATTTTACTAATTTATTTTGTGGGTGCTTTTTACTTTAAATCTCATTTCTTGCCTCGCTCTTATGCAGGACCAGTAGAAATCAGTCAAATGACACCACAACAAGCGACCGAAACGGTGGGGCAAAACCTTGAATCGAGCACTTTAATTTTTAACGAAAATGAAAATAATATCGGCTACATTGAAATGAACCAGATTGGTATGTCTGCTGAAGTAGATGAACTTATGAGTCAAGCCATTCAAAACCAGAACGGCTGGAGTTGGCCAATTGCTTTCTTTAATGGCGATAAAGTCGTTAATATTCAAGAACAGATTCAAATCGATGAGAATATTGTGGCTGGTCTGGTACCGAGTCTTGGAATCAATAATGATGAAAGAGAACCAACAGTTGATGCCCAGCTAGTGAAGAATGACAATGGTGAAATAAGTGTCGCTGAAGAAACTTACGGAAACCAAGTAACTTCAGATAGTTTAGCACAAGCGATTGTTCAGTCAGTTGGAACAGGAGCAGGGCAGTTAAATATCGAAGACGCCTATGTGAAGCCAACAGAGTTAACCGAAAGTGACAGCTTGATACAAAGAGCTGACACCATTGAACAAATGAAAAGTACATCAATCACATTGGAATTCGACGGAAACTCTGTCACAATCCCGCAAGAGCAAATTAACGCTTGGATTTATTTAGATGAAGATAATAACCCACAAGTAAATCAAGAAGCTGTAGAGGAATACATTCTTTCGCTGAATGAACAGTATGCAAGTTTATTCTTACCTCGTACTTTTAGTAGTACTTATCAAGGTGAAGTTCAAGTTCAACCCGGTACTTATGGCTGGTTTATCGATCGTTATGATGAAGCAGAGTTGATTGTTCAAGATATACATAACGGAGCTCAAGTCACTAGAGAACCTGTGATCGGTGGAAGTGGTTATGGTATGGGAGACTATGTCGGAGAAAATTATGTTGAAGTTGATATTGCCTATCAAATGATGTTTATTTACCGTGATGGACAACTCGTATTAGACACACCCATTGTTTCAGGAATCATTGGGGCTGAAACAGTTCCAGGCGCATATCAAGTTTGGAATATGGAACAAGATACAAACTTAGTTGGTTATAATACAATTACTGAACAAGATTATGTTCAACCAGTGTCGTATTGGATTGCTTTTGATGACCAAGCACAAGGGATTCATGATGCTTCATGGCAGTCATCATTCGGTGGAAATGCTTATCAAACAGCTGGATCACTCGGTTGTATTAATACACCACCAGGAATGATGGGACAAGTATTTGAATTAGTTGAATATGGCATGCCAGTCATTGTTTTTTAAATCTAGGTAATAAAAAATCCGGCTATCTTTAGTTTTCACTAAGGATAGCCGGATTTTTATTGTTGTTATGTCATTATAGATGCTCGTTACCAAGTTGTTCATCTTCATCATGATACTCAATGTAACGTTCTTTGTAGATACGTATAATGCTATTTAATTTTACTAGTGATTCTTCATAATTATAAGTAGCTGATAAGATGTGAATGACTCCATTACTATCATTCTCATAGCTCGTATCGGCTTCCAGTTCATCCCAAGCTTGATCAAAGAATCGCTTCATAAATTCTAATTTGAAATCTTTTTGAGAA
This sequence comes from Ruoffia tabacinasalis, assembly GCF_042652985.1. Classification (NCBI taxonomy): domain Bacteria; kingdom Bacillati; phylum Bacillota; class Bacilli; order Lactobacillales; family Aerococcaceae; genus Ruoffia; species Ruoffia tabacinasalis. The sequence continues at coordinate 44,158 of NZ_JBHSHQ010000066.1, forward strand.
TGGATAAAATTTACTTCTGATGCTGAAACTCGGCCACTAAATTTAAGTAGAATTTGTTCGTGACCTACCATTAATGTTTCAATGTGTTCACGGAGCATTATTCTTAAATCAACCGGGAAACTTTGAAAGACATGATCATTCGAATGAAGGGCATCGAGTAAATCAATCACTGATTTAGTTGTTTTAATCATTTGACGGTAGATTACCAAACGTCTTGCTTTACCCATTCTCTCTGACTTAGAGAATGTCACTTCATTATTCATTAAATCAAATAAAGTTGTTAAAGTAGAATATTCTTTTCTTGCCCATTGAATATCTCGATGTAGAATCGAGAATGTGACATTCTTTCTAAGAGTCGCTCGAATAAAGATTAAGACTTCATTCGTCAGATTGACCAAGGTTGAGTAGAAAGGTTTGTCATGTTGCGGAGGGTAGACTAACCAATTAATAATGAATGAAACAATCACCCCAATGGTAGTTTCTAAAACACGGTATAGTGCGGCTAGATAGTAATTGTCTGAAGTCGTTAACATTACTGCTACCACGGTGATGACTGCTAAAGATAAAACATCAGACAAACCTAAGGCATTTAAAACTGCAATTGTTACTACAGCAGCAATACCAATTGCAACTGGATTACTACCTATTGCAAATAACATAAATACAGCCACGAGACCACCGATAATATTACCGACTAATCGACGAGTAAACATATCGAAAGACTTTCTTACAGAGGGCATCGTTGTTGTTACTGCGGCAATCGCAGCTAAAGCTGCACTATTATCTGGAATGAGTAGCATGGATAAGTATGTCGCAAGTGAAATCGCTAGTCCTGTTTTTAAGACCCGCGCGCCAATTTTCATTTTTTTATTCTCCTAATGTAGATTTTAATTAACTTAATAGTACTTGATTTTCAGAAAAATTCAAGGTATAGGTTCCAATAATAATACAGAGTATTGTATTAAAGAAAGATAGATTAGTAAAGGGAATTTCAACTACAATTAGATTACAAATAAATCGAAAAAATTTATCTAAAAAATACGCCCAGTAAAATTCAAATTAACTGGGCGCATAAATATAATAATGATTAAAATGTGTAATTAATAAGTTAAGCCAATGGCTTTCTCAACACGACTTAAAGTAGACTCAGCAATTGCTGAAGCTCTCTTCGCTCCATCTTGTAAGATATCGTCTAAATCTGAACTTGTTAATAGGGATTCATAGCGTTCTTGGATAGGTTCGATTGTTGAAACAACTAAGTCAGCCAAGTCACCTTTGAAGTTACCATAGCCTTGGCCACTATAATCAGAAACGATTGAGTCAATTGATTTACCACTGAAGCTTGCAAAGATTTGCAATAAGTTAGCCACAGCGGGTTGATTTTCTTTATCATAGTTCACTTCACCGATAGAATCTGTTATGGCACTCTTAATTTTCTTAGTGATTTGTTTTGGCGTATCTAACATAGATACAAACGCTTTTGTATTTGTATCTGACTTACTCATCTTGCTTGTTGGATCTTGTAAGCTCATAATACGTCCGCCTTCTTCAGGGATGAGTGGCTCAGGTTTAACTAATAAATTATCTCCAAAACGAGAATTAAAGCGATCAACAAAGTTACGCGTTAATTCTAAATGTTGCTTTTGATCGTCTCCGACTGGAACAAAATTAGCATCATATAAGACGATATCACCAACCATTAATGTAGGGTAAGCTAATAAACCAGCGTTAACAGCTTCTTGCTTTCTAGCTTTATCTTTAAACTGAGTCATACGTTCTAACTCACCTAAACCAGTCATGCATTGAATAATCCAAGCCATTTGAGCATGAGCAGGGACATCAGATTGAACGAATAGAATCGCTTTTTTTGGATCAATTCCAATAGCTAAGTATAAAGCAGCCAATTGACGTGTCATTTGTTTTAATAATTTTGGATCTTGTGGCACTGTGATGGCATGTTGATTAACGACAGAGTAGATAGCGTCGTATGAATCTTGTAAGTCAACAAAACCTTTCATAGCACCGATATAATTACCAATAGTGGGGATTCCCGAAGGTTGCACTCCAGAAAAAACTTTTTCTTTCATAAAAATGCCTCTTTTCAAATGTTAAATATTTCTTAAATTATATTAGCATTATAACGTATTTATTGACAAAGAACAAAAATAAAAAAAATTAATGACTTCAAAGTCTTAGTGTGTTAGCGAATAATGACTTTGTGAATTAATGATGAATTCTTAACATTGTCTAAAGACCTGATTAGAAGCGATATTGATTTTTTCATTTGAAAATGCTATACTATTAAACATAGAGCGATACAGATTGTGAAAATATACTTCGTTAAAAGTATAATATTATTGTTTTTGTATCACTTTATTAATTCACAAAAGAGCTGCTAACGTACTAAACAGGAGCCGCAAAGTTAATGTTAACTTTGTCAAAATTGAAAGGAGCAACTATATTATGGTTACTTTATACATCACTCCAAGCTGTACCTCATGTCGAAAAGCTCGCACATGGTTAGAAGAAAATGAGATTCCTTATGAGGAGCGTAATATTTTTACTGAACCATTATCAACTACAGAAATTAAGTCAATTTTACGTATGACAGAAAATGGGACAGAGGATATTGTGTCTACTCGTTCAAAAGCATATTCTGAATTAGATGTAGAATTAAGTGAGATTCCTTTAAACGATTTCTTCGAAATGATTCAAGAGCAACCTGGGCTGTTGCGTCGTCCAATTATCATTGATGATAAAAGACTACAAATTGGATACAATGAAGATGAAATTCGTCGTTTCTTACCACGTGCAGTTCGTGCATTAGAATTACAAAAAGCACGCGCATTGGTAAACGAGTAAAAACCATTTATTATTATAACTATGACCGATTATTTATTAATCGGTTTTTTTGTCTTTTTTACTTGAAACATGACATTCTGATTGGTATGATAACGTAACACTAATGATTTGTGTATTGCTAGATTATTCGTATAATAGATGTAAGAAGATCTGAGGAGGTGTACGGATATGGAAATGGAACACATTAATGAAAATTTAATTAAAGTGTTAATTAGACAGGAAGACTTGGAAGAGCGAGGTATTGATTTCCTAGATTTAGTTGGTGATCAAAAGACGATTGAAAGATTTTTCTACTCAATTTTAGAAGAGGTAGATGTTGATAAGCACTTTCAGGAATCAGAAGCTGTCACTTTCCAAGTAATGCCTAATAAAGAAGGTTTGGAATTATATATAAGCCGAACAAATTTTGATGAAATGGATGAAATATGGGAAGATGAATTAACTAAACATCTCATAGAGCGTAAACGAAAAATGAATGAAAATGAAGCAAACCAAGATGATGATAAAAAAGAGAAAACAATCTTAGATTTATTCGAAAATGAAGAGAAATCTCAAGAAACTGAAGATGTAAAATCAGTTGAAGGTGAAATTATTAAATTTGCTGACTTAGAGGATTTCCTTAAGTTATCAAGAGAAGTAACCACTGATTTGATTCACGCAGACTTTTATCATATGAATTCAAATTATTTCTTAGTCATTAACTATGTTGATTCTTCAATTGTTGAAGAATACGCGTACAACAAACTATTAACCATGTTTGAATATGGTGAAAAAGTCAAAGTAACTGAAGCAATCCTTCAAGAACATGGAGACATGTTAAGAAGTAAGGATGCATTGAAATATTTTGGTGAAAATTTCTAATAATATTTATAAGAGCCGACGGGAAATTTCCGTTGGCTCTTTTTTTAATGAAATTGTAATAATGGAAAAGCCTCTTTTTTGTGTATTTATACATAAGGGGGATTGATCAAATGTTAGTTGCTATTTCAAAAGAAGGCGAGTTAATTTATGGCAGCGAAGTAAAATTAAAGCATCCAGATTTAACGGAATTTTATTGTCCAACTTGTGCCCAAAAAGTATTTTACAAGGATAGTCATAAAGGCAAAGGGTTTTTTAGTCATTATTCGAAGTGCCAATCAGAAGAAAGTCGTATGAGTCCAATAGAATCGGAAGAACACAAACTTGGGAAAGAAATTATCATTGAGGAATTGCAAGATATACAGAAACTTGTTCTTCAAACTGAATTATATTTTCCAGAAATTAATCAATATGCAGATGTCTATGTCACAACAAATGGTGCGAGTAGGGAGTCGGTTATTTATGAATTTCAAAGATCCGTCATTCCAGCTGCCGATGTCAGGGTAAGAAATTTAAATTACCAACAGCATGTGAGTCAAGTGCACTGGCTGATGGATGATTTCACAACACGCAGAACCGCGTTGAATCAAAGATGGAAGCAAACAATGTTAAATTATAGTGATGGCTGGGGCTTTCACTTGAAATTTCTTAACTTAAAGAATAAAGAAATAATTATTCAACATCACCTACCGATAATCTATCAGAAAAACAATTACAGGCTGAAACAAAATAAAATGACCATTCGTGAATTCCATCAACAAGATAGCTTACAAGATGAAAATGCTGAGTTAGTTTCAGTGCGGAACCATGTACAAAAGCCATTAAATTATCATCGCCAATTAAGTGGCATTATGAATAATGAAGCGTATAGAAATACCATTTACTTATTATATCAACAAGGGACAGTATTAACTGATTTACCAGAATGGTTTTTTACAGAACAGTGGGAAGTGTTATTAACTCAATCACCCAGTTGGCTTGTCTTTTCCTGGGCATTGACGATCGTCAGACAACTTAATCATTCATTTACTACCGATGACTTCATTGAGAAATTTCGAGCATGCTCGGAAATTAAAGTAGCTCAAACACCACTCATTCATGATGATATCTACCCAATATTATGTTTAGCCATTCTTATATTACTGTTTCAAAAAGGGATAATAGAAAAAGAGAGTAGCATGGAATGGTTTTCAAAATAAAGATTCTTCAAATTGGTTTAGAAAAAGCACATGTGATACACTATTTATATGATTTTAAATGAGGAGGATATTGATGACAGAATCAAATGTAAAAACAAGAGAACAAATGGATGCAACATATCAATGGGATTTAACACCATTATTTGCTTCCGACAAAGAATTTGAAAGTGGGTACGCCAAAGCCGATAATAATCTTGATAAGATTACAGCTTACCAAGGTAGATTAGGTGAAAGCCCAGAAGTGCTTAGTGAAGCCATTGATACATTGTTAGAGTTAGGACGTGAAGTTTCTAATTTAGGTGTGTATGCTCATTTGAAAAATGATCAAGATCAAACAAATCCGACATACCAAAAAATGAACGCTCAAACAGATCAACTATATTCTAAATATAGTCAAGTAACGTCATTCTTTAGACCAGAATTACTTGCTATTCCTGCTGAGCAACTAGAAGAAATGACAGCAAACAATGATAGACTAAAAGAATTAGATCAGTTTATTGACGATATTGCACGTAATCGCGAACACGTTTTACCACCAGAACAAGAATTATTACTAGCAAGCGCGAGTGAAGTTTTTGGTGGAGCAACACGTATCTTTGGTTACTTAAATAACGCTGACTTCCAATTCCCAACTGTGAAAGATAGCGAAGGTAATGACGTTCAATTGACTCATGGTTTATACGGTAAATTATTAGAAAGTACAGATAGACGTGTCAGAAAAGATACCTTTAAAGGGTTCTATTCTGTATATCAACAATTCGAAAATACATTAGCTCAAACTTTAACAACTGAAATTAAAACACATAATTACAATGCTAAAGTTAGAGGATTTGAATCAGCGAGAGCAGCTGCTTTATTCACGAATAATATTCCTGAATCTGTATATGATACATTATTAGACACTGTTGGTTCTCGATTAAACTTATTACATCGTTATGTAGACTTACGTAAATCATTGTTAAATATTGAAGATTTAGAAATGTATGACATGTATACACCATTACTTGGTGAACCTCCAATTGCCTTTACTTATGAAGAAGCAAAAGAAATTACTTTAAATGCGCTTCAACCATTAGGTGAAGAGTACTTAGAGATCATTCGCAATGCGTTTGACGAGCAATGGATTGATGTTTATGAGAATAAAGGTAAACGTAGTGGAGCATACTCTTCAGGAACATATGACAGTAAACCTTATATTCTAATGAACTGGCAAGATAGCCTAAATTCATTATATACACTTGTCCATGAATTAGGACACAGTGCCCACAGTTACTTAACACATGCGAATCAACCGTACGAATATGGAAGTTACTCAATTTTCTTAGCAGAAATCGCATCAACAACGAATGAAAACTTATTAACGAATTATTTATTGAGAACATATGATGATAAAGAAATTCAACGCTATGTTCTAAATCATTTCTTAGATGGATTAAAAGGAACAGTCTTCCGTCAATCTCAATTCGCAGAATTTGAGCACTTTATGCACGAGCAAGATGCTAAAGGCCAACCGTTAACAGCAGAATTTCTTTCAGAAAATTACCAAGAATTAAATGCGAAATATTATGGTCCATCTGTGAATTCTGATTCTGAAATTAAGAATGAGTGGAGTCGTATTCCTCACTTCTATATGAATTACTACGTATTCCAATATGCAACAGGCTTCGCTGCAGCAACTGCTTTTGCTGATCGCATTGCTGATGGTGATGCAGAAGCATTAAACAGCTACTTAGGCTTCTTGAAATCAGGAAAAAGTCAGTACGCCATCGATACGATGAAGACTGCTGGTTTAGATATGACACAACGAGATTATATTGAACAAACCTTAGATGTATTTGAACAAAGATTAGCTGAATTTGAAGCACTATTAGATTAAGGAAAATGAGAGCGATTTGTAACTGGAACGTGTGAGCGTTGCGTTACGAATCGCCTATTTTTATGCAATAATTTATTAAATATAAAAATATATTTACGACGATAAAGCAACATCGATATTAAAAAACAGCGAAAATAACGCTTACCAATCACAAATTTATATACAAAATTCAAAGGATAACTTGTCAAAATTAAATGGGTTATATATAATTAATGAATAATTAAAAATAGATGATTAAATAATATTTCGTTCATCTAAAATTAACATAAAATAATGAGGTGTATAAATGGTTGCTTTAATGGGTTATTCATTAATAATTGTATTTATGATTCTAATTATGATGAAAAAGATATCTCCCTTCGTTGGCTTAGTTTTCCTACCAATTGTATGGGCGATTGTGGGTCAATTATTTGGCTTATGGAATATTGATATTGGACAGGCTGCAATGGATGGTCTGCTAGGTACAGCGCAGACAGGTATCATGCTATTCTTTGCAATATACATGTTTACAATTATGATTGATGCTGGTCTATTCGACCCGCTTTCAAACGCTATGATTCGTTTCGCAAAAGGAGATCCATTGAAAGTGATGATCGCCACAGTCGCATTGACTGCCGCAGTATCATTAAACGGTGATGGAACAACAACAATGATTATTGTATGTACGGCTTTTGTGCCAATATATAAACGTTTGAATATGAAGATGTTAGACTTAGCCGTATTAACAATGACATCACATTCAATTATTAACTTGCTACCATGGGGTGGACCAACAGCTCGTGCAATTGCAGTAATGAATGTAAGTGAAGCGGATGTTATGCGTGGTTTAACACCAATGATGATTTCTGGAATTATCTACATGTTTATCGTGGCTTATGTGATTGGGCGCGGTGAACGGAAGCGTTTAGGTGTCGTAAACTTATCAAATAATGAACTTGAGAAATTAATGGTTATCGAAGATCAAGAAACACTAGATATCCGTCGACCTAAGAATGTTTGGATCAATGCAATTATTGTATTTGTTGCCATTGGATTATTAATTGCCAATGTCATTCCATCAGCAATCATTTTTATGGTTGGTACAGTTGTAGCATTACTCGTAAACTACGGGTCATTGACACTACAAAAAGAACGTATTGATAATAATGCAAGTGAAGCCAACCAAGTAGTTATGACAGTATTTGGTGCAGGTGTATTCATGGGTGTTTTACAAGCAACTGGTATGGATGATGGAATTGCATCAAGTTTAATTTCAATCATTCCAGATAGCTTAAGTGGCTTCTTTGGTATTATCGTTGCTATCATTTCTGCGCCAGGAACATACTTCTTACATAATGATGCATTCTACTATGGAATGATGCCAATTCTTGCTGAAGCAGGAACGGCTTATGGCTTTTCTGGACTAGAGTTAACTTTTGCATCTTTAATGGGACAAGCTTTCCACTTATTTAGTCCATTAGTACCTTTTGCTTATGTACTATTAGGTATGACAAACGTGGAGTGGGGCGACTGGCAGAAAAAAGGTTTACTCGTATCACTAGGAATATTTATTGTCTTTGTTATCGTTGGTGCAGTTACAGGGATTATGCCAATATCTCTGTAGAACAAATTTTAGAAAATGAAGGGAGCAATTGATGTGAAAATTACATTAATACCAGGAGACGGGATTGGTCCCGAAATTACGGAAAGTGCACGAAATATTGTAGATGCCTTAGATATTGGGATTGAGTGGGAGGTTGTTGAAGCGGGCGAAGCTGTCTTTAACCAAACAGGAACATTAATTCCGGATAATGTTTATGAAAGTATTGAAAAGAATAAGGTCGTATTAAAAGGGCCAATTATGACACCTATCGGAAAAGGCTTCCGAAGTGTTAACGTAGCTCTACGTAAGAAATACGATTTATATGCGAATATTCGACCTGTGAAAAGTCTAGGAACTATCCCGTCTTTAACCAAAGATTTAGACTTAATTCTCTTTAGAGAGAACACAGAAGATTTATACGCAGGGGTTGAAAAGCAAATTTCAGACGATGAAGCTCATAGTATTAAGATAATTACGCGATCAGCTTCAGAACGAATTGTTCGTGAAGCGTTTGAATATGCGAAAGTGAATGATCGTCAAAGTGTGACAGTTGTGACAAAAGCAAATATTATGAAACTGACGGATGGTTTATTCTTAGAAGTTGCCCGAGGTGTGGCTGAAGAATACCCATCCATCGAATTCAAAGAAATTCTAGTTGATAATATGGCAATGCAATTGGTCATAAACCCTAAGCAATTTGATGTCATTGTAACTGAAAATCTTTATGGAGATATTCTTTCTGATTTAATGGCTGGTTTAGTAGGTGGTTTAGGCTTAGTGCCTGGGGCGAATATTGGGGAAGATATTTCAATCTTTGAAGCGGTCCATGGTTCAGCCCCTGATATCGCCGGAAAAGGCCTAGCAAACCCAACAGCAATTCTGTTAGGGGTTTGCCAGATGTTGGATCATATTGAGCAAAAAGACGCGTCAAATCGCCTAAGAAATGCATTAGACACAGTCTTAAGTGATTCAAATAACTTTACTAAAGATTTAGGTGGAGAGATGACTACTAAAGGCTTTACTAAGGCAGTAATAAAAGCTCTATAAACTCAATACAGAATACTTTGAAAGAAGGAGTGCATCAGCACTGCTTCTTTTTTTGTATCTTGAAATGAAGGCTAAAGATGGCTATAATAGAGAAGTTAGGCCGCCATAGTGTAATGGATATCACATAAGATTCCGGTTCTTAGGATGGGGGTTCGATTCCCTCTGGCGGCGTATAAATTAATAAGATACTTAACAATTCATTGAATCTAATTGTTAAGTATCTTTTGTTTTATTATTTTGCTTGAACGGTTAACAATATAAAAAAATACGTGTATACTGTGAGAATAGTTATGAGAAATAATATGGAATTTATAAATAAGTTGTTTAATGGAGGAATGAGATGAGACGAAGTCGTTATCAAATTATGGTGTACATCGCTATGCTAGCTGCACAGGCAGTAGTTATTAGTATTCTTGAAGGAGCTATCCCTTCACCTCTTTCCTTTGCTCCAGGAGCTAAATTAGGTTTAGCGAATTTAATATCTGTGATTGCTATTTTCACACTACCTTTTTCAAAAAGTATTCAAGTCGTGTTAATTAGAATTGTCCTCACTGCCTTAATTGGTGGAAATATGTCGACATTCTTTTACAGTTTAGCGGGTGGGCTATTAAGTTACTTTGCGATGCTATGGTCGAAAAAATTAGGACCTAATAAAGTGAGTATTATCGGGATTTCAGTGCTCGGTGGGGTGATGCATAACGTAGGGCAATTAAGTGTCGCTGCTTTATTTGCTAGATCCTTCTCTGTGATGAATTATCTTCCGGTCCTATCGTTCTCTGGGATCTTAGCTGGCTTCGTTGTTGGCTTCCTTGGGAATTTTTTACTTGAACGTATCTCAGTGCTTCAGATGTATCATAAAGAACTCGTAGCAAATACAGACCAAAAAGATTGGCTATCGAATCATAAATAAAAAACATACTAAGATTAGTAGTGAGTAAACCACGACGGTGGATTTCTCACTACTATTTTTTTATAG
>NZ_JBHSHQ010000067.1:0-7834 GCF_042652985.1 Ruoffia tabacinasalis
GGCCTTTTTTTATTGCTAGGCTATGTACTTTTTCGTTGCAATCTTCTGTACTTTTATATTGCCATAAACACCATACACCATCATTCCTTTCTGATTAACTTAGAACTACAATACAAATTAGTAAAACGCTTTCTCAGAGTGATTATAAAGGTTTGAAGTTTTATTTCAAGTTATATACTAAGATTAAGAAATAAAAATTATAAAAATCAAAAAGGGTTCTTCAATTTATGATGTTGGTAAGTAAATCTTACTGATATCATAAATCGTAGAACCATAATATAACAAAATTTCTTTAGAATGGAAAAAAATACAGTAATATGGGAGCAAAATGTAAGGGTATTTAGAGTGAACACAAAAAAAGGAGGATTATGATACGACTCTCCCCCAAAAAATACTCTACTAACCCAACTCCGTCTCTTGCACCGACTCACTAAAACCTCTGACATTATAATTTGTGTGATACTCACTCATTGCTTGTTCGTAATACAAGTCACCAAAAACTTTATTAACGACATTGATGCTCATCATACTTTTAATCAACGGATTAAACAGCTTGGTCACACCTATACGATGATTGGATACCTCCGCAATTTCTATAACAAGATCCGTTGTTGTGACATATTCTGTATTTTGTGGATGGTAATAACCTCCGTCCTGGTTATCAATAACTAACCTTAGAAACTCAGATAAGTTATCTACATGTAACATACTACGTCTATTATCATAATCAGGGAAAAGTGGTGTAACTTTAGCTAACTTAGAAAGTCTAGGATAATTCCCTTTCGATTCATGACCATAAATCATTGGCGGACGAACATAAGCCACTCGAAAATCTTCGGATTCTAATCGCTCTAACTCGCGCTCAGCTTGCAACTTACTATCCCCATAGAAATTATCTGGCTTAGGCACTGTATCTTGTCTAATATCAGCTTGATCAGTCCCAAAGACAATCATACTACTCATATAAACAAAATGCTTTACACCTTCTTTTTTAGCCTTGCTGGCCACTCGCACAGTTAGATCACGATTCACTGAATAATACAAATTTTCTAATGACTTATTTGATGAATTATGTGCTATTCCCGCCACATGGATAATTGAATCATAACCACTCCAGTCGATATCTTGCCAATTATCAGTTTGCAAGGATACCTTATCAACTTGATACTCTTCTGGCCAGAGAGCTAACCATGCAGCAAGCCTATTCCCTATATAACTATTTCTTCCTGTAATTAGAACTTTCTTCATTATCAATTCACCTAACCCCAATTTATTTACTAACTAAGACTTACCCCATTATAACAAAATAACTCTGCCCTATGAACGATATACACAATATAAATAACTTACATATATTATACGATTCCTACATAGAAATAATAAAAAAGTGTTAATGAAAGGGTTCCTCTCACCAACACTAACAAAAACTCTACCTATAATTAAAAACGTTCCACAACTCTCATCAAGTAATCCTTCAAGCCATCCTCCAGTTCCGGATGTTGTAGCCCATACTCGATATTAGCCTCTAACATCCCTAATTTATTTCCTACATCATAACGTTTCCCTTTGAACTCTAAGGCAAAGACACGTTGCGTTTGATTCAAAGTATCAATTGCATCTGTCAATTGTACTTCACCACCTCGCCCTGGTGCTTGCGTTTCAAGAATATTAAATATCTCTGGCTTCAATAAGTAACGACCAATGATGGCTAGGTTACTTGGTGCATCTTCAGGATCAGGCTTTTCAACAAAGCTGTTAACTGCATAGATTCCCTCTTCTACTTCAGATGTCGGATCAATCACACCGTACTTAGACGTCTCTTCATGGGGTATTGGTATAACTGCTAACGTGGATGCTTTCATCTTGTCATAATTATCAATCAATTGCTTGGTCAAAGGGACATCATCGACCATGATATCATCCCCTAACATAACCACAAATGGCTCATTACCAACGAATGAGCGTGCTTGATAGACCGCGTCCCCTAAACCTTTAGGTCGTTTCTGACGTATAAAATGCAGTCGAATTTCCGTTGTTTCTTCGACTAAGGCAAGTAATTCATCTTTACCCGTTTCTTGCAAATTATACTCTAATTCAAAATTCGCATCAAAATGATCTTCAATTGGACGTTTGCCTTTTCCAGTGATTACAATAATATCTTCAATCCCTGAAGCAATGGCTTCCTCAACGATAAACTGAATCGTTGGCTTATCTACAATTGGAAGCATCTCCTTCGCAATCGCCTTTGTAGCGGGTAAAAAACGTGTTCCCAATCCAGCAGCTGGAATCACTGCCTTACGTACTTTTGACATAATCATTCTCCTTCTTAATAACTATAAAATAAAGGAACTTCACAAAAAATGAAGCCCCATAAATTAATATTACAAATAAATCTAATTATTATTATATACATCACGTGTGTAAACCTTATGGCTCACATCTTGAATATCTTCGGATATACGGTTCGCTAAAATACTGCTCGTTATTGACTTGAATGTCGCTAAGTCATTAACAACTCGATACCCTTCAAAGGTTTCTTCTTTGATTGTTGGCTCGTAAATAACCACTTCAACACCTTCAGCACGAATTTGCTTCATAATGTCAAAAATCGCTGCTTGTCGAAAATTATCAGAGTCTGTCTTCATTGTTAAACGATGGATACCGACATCTTTTGGCTCCTGTTTCAATATTTGGCTCGAAATGAACTCTTTACGTGTTACGTTAGAATCCACAATCGCACGAATTAAATTGTTTGGCACATCCTTATAGTTCGCAAGCATCTGTTTAGTATCTTTTGGTAAACAATATCCACCGTAACCAAAAGAAGGGTTGTTATAATAGTCTCCGATACGGGGATCTAGACTAACGCCGTCAATAATTGATTTAGTATCTAACCCTTTAGACTCAGCATACGTATCTAATTCATTAAAGTAAGACACACGTAAAGCTAAGTAAGTATTAGAGAATAACTTAACCGCTTCTGCTTCAGTTGAAGGCATTAATAATATATCCACTGATGGATCAACAGCCCCTTCCTTCATCAATTCAGCAAACTTCTGAGCACGCTCGGATACCTCGCCGACAATAATACGTGAAGGATGTAAATTATCATATAATGCCTTACCTTCACGCAAGAATTCAGGTGAGAATATAATACGATCAGTCTGATACTTCTCGTTAATACGTTTAGTATAGCCTACAGGAATCGTTGACTTAATAATAATGGTTGCTTCAGGCGAATAAGATAAAGCATCTTCCAAAGCACTCTCTAAAGCTTCAGTATTAAACTGATCATTCTCATCATCATAATCAGTCGGCGCCGCAACTACAACAAATTCCGGCTGATGCCCATAAGCATAATCCTTATCAATCGTTGCTTCCAGTTGAAGCTTTCCATTCGCTAGGAAGTCTTCAATCTCTCTATCCTTAATTGGTGACTGTCCTTGATTAATCAAATCAACCTTGGCTCGGACAATCTCCAACGCTCTAACATTGTTATGTTGGGCTAGTAAGACGGCGTTAGAAAGTCCTACATAGCCAAGCCCTACAACGGTTATGTTCATAAGTTGTCTCCTTTTTAATCTAATAAGTTATTGTTGTGAAAAGTATGAGCAGACTTTAATTGTATTTTATGTATCATTGAATACCAGAAATTGATAATCAACCTAAGCATATCTATAAAAATGTCTATTTCCTCAATAATTTTACAACATCCGTAAATTGCTTTGTAATTAACATTCCAAATAATAAAATCACTACAAAAAGTATCCCTTTAATAATTAGATTTATAAAAATCCCAAAATTCAACTCTGGTAGAGCTAGAAACGCTATTATTTCAAGAAATCCAATAAAGATTGGCTTGATCAAAACTTTATAAAAATCTATCATTGAAGAGTTAAATGCCTTATTCAAAAGTAAATAATTGGTTTGAATGAAGTTTAATGTAAACGTAACTACTAACATCGTCGCAACCCAAAATATTGAGCCAAGATAAACACCAACAGCAATACCAATAATATTTATAATTGTTGATAGAGTTCCTGAAAGTAATAATAAATCAGTTCGATTAGCTGATTGAAAAAATGCTCCGGTACTTGACTGAAGCATCTGTATCCAAATAGATACTGACAATATTTGAAATACCAAAATACTTTGATCCCATTGTGGGCCAAAAAACAAAATGATAATCTCGCTACTCGAAAAGAACAAAAGCACTGACAAAGGTATTCCGAAATTCGCTAAAACTTTTGCTATTGTAAGATACCCCGATTTTATTTTATCAACCTGATTTTGATAACTTGAAAAAACAGGTTGAATAGTTGAAGTAATCACACTCGTAAATATAGTGTTCGGATAAAGGGACAACTGGTATGCTTTATTATAATACCCTAGCTGATCAGTTGGCATATATCTACCTATTAAAATACTGTCAAGATTTCTTGAAAAATAATTAATTACATTGAAAAAGAGTTGATTTCTTGAAAAGACAAATATTTTTCTGAGTGGTTCGAATGAAAATTTTATATAAAATTTTAGATTTGTATTAAATATATAAATAACAAACTGTAATACCGCTCTTGCTATATTTCCTAAAATTATCGCATAATATGAATAACCAAGAAATGCAAACAACATTGAAATAATACCGTTAGCTATGCTCCCTGAAATTTGAGTGAGATTAAAAATTTTAAACCTTTTTTCTTTCAAAAGTATATTTTGCGGAACCATCATTAAACTATTAAAGAGTAAAGCAATACTCATTATAGGTACCACTTTTATTAATATTATATTTTGATAGAAGCTACTAATCGGTTTAGCAAGTAGTGCAAATACTAATGTCAAGAATACTGAAAAAAATACTGAAAAACTAAATATATGATTTATCTCTACATTTTCCAAGTCTTTTCTTTGTATTATTGCAGGTCCTATACCAAAATCTGCTAGCAACTGGAAGAAAACTAAAAACACATTTACAATCGCTACTATTCCAAATTCATCAGGTGTCAATAATCTGGAAAGGACTATCTGAACTAAGATAGAAATTAATAAATTAGAATATTTACCTATAGAATTATAAATTATTCCAGTTTTTAATTCATTTTTTATATTCATACTTGCTCCTTCTTCTTAAATATATAGTCTATAGCAAACACTAATCAATACAATATATTTAAGCATTAATTTTATCATTAAAGTCATAAAAAATTTACTTAGTGAAGTAATGCTAACTATACTTCAAGCCTTTGAACCGTTTTGTTTAATTCTCATTAGAACAGACTTTAATATTTTTTTTGATTTGTGATAAAAAAAGAAACAAGGGGTAATTTACTGTTGATATGAATCCACGCCAATTAAAGTATCTATATTTATTTTTTACTACTCTAAGAGTTTCATCAATCAATTCTTTTTTTTGAAGTTTTTCATTATCATCTATATTATTATAAAATTTCAAAAAAGCACTATAAAAACTATATAATAGCTTTAAATACATCTGTCTATTGTAATTATTGCTAAATATACTATCATTTATTCGTTTATCTAATAACAAAATAACTGTAGCATATCCCTCCATTGATTTAGAATTGTTTTTTATTGTCATTGTTGACCCTTCACGCACTCTTCTGTAAAAAAGACGTTCATTTATATGTTTACATTTCTTTAAATGAAGTAGTAAACTGATCATAAAATATTCATCCTCATGAATAATACCTGCAGGAAATTTAAGTCCATTATTTACAATAATCTCTCTTTTTATAAAGTATAAACATGGTGAGGGAGTATAATTGTTTTGACTAGTAAATTCACTCAATAAATTCTGTCCAGAATTAAATACCCCAAGTGACGAATCACGTTGGTAGATTTTTTTATTAGAAAAAGGTAACTTTTCATTCTGGTTAAATTGAGAATCATAGAATAGCTCAGCATCGAAGAAAATCCCTTCTAAATCCTCTGATACAGCCATTGAATATAATTTGTCCAACGCATTACTTTCTAAATAATCATCACTATCCATAAAATATATATATGTTCCTTTTGCCATACTAACACCAAAATTACGTGCAGTACCCTGTCCAGAATTTGTTTGACTATAATATCTAATATTTTCATACTTAGAGACATACTTCAAACATATATTTTCACTATTGTCAGTCGAGCCGTCATTTATAAGTATTATCTCAATATTAGAAATATCGTTGTCAAGTATACTGTCAAGTGCAGTTTTTAAAAATTGAGCTGTATTATAAATTGGCATAATTACACTTATATTTATCAATGGATCATTCATTTTCATTATCTCCAATTCCATACACTTTGTATTGTAGTCACTGAATATGACATATAAAGTGTTATGCTAAATTATTATTTTATGTCTCTGATATCCTCTAGAATATCATAATTTTTTGCTATGAGCTTTTAATTGATTAAATTCTCATCTTTATTCGGTAATCCTAATCTTCAACTAAAGAAAAAGCTATGCGTAGTTTTAGTACATCCAATTATCTTAGATATTATTTTTCTCCTTTTTTTCAATAAAATTAATATTTCTAAATAAAGCTAGTATAATTACGTATAAGATTAACATATAATTTTCATACAGTGGAATCTCCAATAAACATAACAATGCAAATAATAATTGTAGCCCAATTGTAAATACATATGATAACTTTAATATATTATTTTTCGTTCTAACAATAGCAATGTGGTTATTATAAATATTAATCAATATAATCAACACAAATGGAATAAAACCTAAAACTCCATAATCACTTAAAACTTCTAGGTAAACATTATGCCCATGATACGTTGGCAAAAAAGAAATAGTAGAAAAAACCCCAGTTCCTAATATTGGATTATTTTTAAAATTATTTATCATCAAATTATATAAACTTGTTCGTCCAGTTGTAATGTCATTTGATTCAAATGTTCTTATAAGAATATCGTTCCCAGGGGCAGTATAGAACAACATATAATAAAATATGGATAATACAAAGAAAGATATTAAAATATACTTAGGTTTTATTTTATTGAGCAAAAAGAACAAATAAACAAAAATAATAATTGAGAATAATAAAACTCCACGACGTTGGGTTAAAAAAATTAAATAATACAATAAAAAGAATATTACTATCTTAGATTTTAAAAATTTATTACTTTTTAAAATACTAATAAAAACAAAAAATTGATTAATAAAAATCACAATCGCATTTACTCCTGTATTATGAGTAAAACCAATTAATACATTATTTTCCAAAAAATTATTATTCATTAATAGATGAGTATCTGACAAATGTATTGAATTAATTGTTTTTAAGAGTTCAGGTGATATAAACTGAATAATATTTCCAATAAACACAAAAAAGTTTGCAATGAATATCAGTTTAATTAGAAACTCATTGTCGTTTATTAACCTCAATTTACTTAATGAAAGATATATTAGGTAGCCTACAATTAGTGATAATATAAAGTTATTTGCACCTTCATAAAGTCTCCCTACTTTTAATGGCCCAATTAACTGTATTATCAAGAATAAAGTCATTAAAAAAAATGTATGATTAAATTCTAAGTTCACTCTAAATGTTACTAAATTATAAAATATAATTACTGCCAGTAACATTATAGTACTTACTAAAAAATACTGAGGCGAAAGAAGCTGTATTATATAATATAATATTAATGAAATAGAAAAAATATTGGTGTACAGACTATTGCTATTAATGTATTTAGTTTTTGTACTGCTTTCGATGGTAACCACCCTTTCTTTTTATATGATGAATTGTAAAATTAAGTGCGACAAATAAAGAAACCCATAACAGGTTCGTGTAAAATGTTAGTA
>NZ_JBHSHQ010000068.1:0-33327 GCF_042652985.1 Ruoffia tabacinasalis
AAGAAATCGGAATGAATGCAGATGAAAAAATCCTTGAAGCGAAAACAATATTTTACACCGCTCCAGCCATTCGGGCGACTAAAATGACGAATGAAATCGATATGATTGGTGGTAAAATGGGTATGGTTAAAAGTATGTATAGAGTTCTTCAGCTAGGAGCAGAAGAAAAATACTCAACGAATACGTATGAAGAGATTGATCTCATTATTATTGATGAAATAGATCGATTAAAAGTACAGCATTTAGAACAACTAAGAGATATTTATGACCAAAACGATTTAGCTATAGTCTTTATTGGAATGCCGGGTATAGAAAAGCGATTGGCTCGTTATCCTCAACTCTACTCGAGAATAGGTTTTGCCCATGAATTTGACAGATTGAGTAAAGACGAGATCCACCATATTCTGGAATACAAATGGGAAGAGTTAGGATTATCTGTCCAACTGGAAGATTTTGCTAATTATGAAGCTGTCACTAGTATTATTAAAATTACCAGTGGAAACTTTCGACTTATCCAAAGACTTTTCACCCAAATCGAAAGAATATTAGAAATCAATAACCTTGAAACTATCACGACAGAAGTAGTGGAAGCTGCACGAGATAGTTTAGTCATTGGAGTAAAATAAGTAACAAAAAGGACTATTTCATTTAGCGAAATAGTCTTTTTTTGTTCTATTAGTGCAACATAGCGCTTGAAGTTAGTGCGAAATAAAACCAAAATTTACGCAATGAGCATGAACATCAACATCATGGTGAATTACCGGTTGTCTTGTATTTTATCGGGTTAAGTGCTTTCTTTGTGGGGCTCTATTTCGAATTTACAAATACCTGAATAATTCATAGTTTTACTAATAGTCTTTCCTAACATTGATTTAATAGTCTTTAAAGTAATCTGCTTCATCACCCATTAGGTGATGAAAAAAGCCCCCCTTTCTGATATGGTTAATTCACCACAAACTACCATAGAAAGGGGTTCTCTCAGTGGTTACTTTACAAGAAAATGCCGTAAAATTCAACAATAATTTAATCGTTTCTCATGATGGTGGTCGTTTATCAAGTGATTCTGGTTTAGTCCTAATCGAACAACACTTAACACATATTCTCCCCTCATTTGAAAGTGAATTAACTTGCTTTTTTTCCTTCCCTTATTTATAATAAGTTTGACATTAAAATAAGAAGTGCGGGAGTAACTGGCAGTTTTTTACTGCTACAGTGCCACCAAACGTAGATAATTTATCTGCTGGTGCTGTATTAAATAGTAAGACGCATACGGAAGTGAGTGAGTTCTTCCGTATGCGTCTTTTTTTTATCTCACTCCAAAAGCATAGAAAGGACAGAAAATGGATTATTATAAAGAAAGTAATGAAACGGTATTGTCGTCTTTAAACACCTCTACCGAAGGAATTATGACGGAGGATGCAAAAAAGCGGCAAGAAGAACAAGGGTTTAATGAAATCAGTAGAAAAGATAGACAGTCTACACTCTCTATGTTCATTGATACCTTTAAAGACCCATTGGTTATCGTCTTGCTTATCGTTGCCATCGTGCAAATCGTATTAGGAGAAGCTGTTGAATCTCTCATTATTTTTGCGGTGCTTATCATCAATTCAATCTTAAGTGTCGTTCAAACAAAAAAGGCAGAAGATTCTTTAGAGTCTTTAAGACAAATGGCTACTCCAACGACTACAGTCATTAGAAATGGTCGCCCACAGAATGTGGAAGCCAGAGAATTGGTTAAAGGAGATATTGTTATATTAGAAGCTGGAGACAATATCCCTGCAGATGGCCGTTTGATTGAAGCGGAATCTCTTCAAGTCGTAGAGGGATCTTTAACAGGAGAATCAGTAGCCTCAGATAAATTTACAGATGCTTTAGAGGAAGACACCCCTTTAGCTGACAGAAGCAATATGACTTATAGCGGAACACTTGTCACATATGGTAGAGCGAAGATGGTTGTAACGGCTATCGGTGAAGACACGGAAATGGGTAAAGTTGCCCAGTTAATTCAAAGTGCAGAAGCCAAACAAACACCTTTACAACGTAAGCTGGAAGATTTCAGTAAAAAATTGGGTATTGGCATTCTTCTCCTATCAATACTGATTTTCGGAATACAAGCTATTCGTATTTTCTTAGGTAATCCGCAGGACTACACAGTTCCATTAGTCAATGCCTTCATGTTTGCGGTAGCCGTTGCTGTTGCAGCTATACCAGAAGCATTACAGTCCATTGTAACGATTGTATTGTCTGTTGGAACAAAAGAAATGGCTAAGCAACATGCCATTATTAGACAATTGCCCGCAGTTGAAACACTGGGCTCAACTAGTGTTATCTGTACTGATAAAACAGGTACTTTAACTCAGAATAAAATGACGGTAGTGGATGCATTTATTCCAAATGGTGAATCAAACTTGTTCTCAGGGGATAAGCAAACGTGGTCAGAGTCTGAAAGATTACTCATGCAAATAGCTGTGTTAGCTAACGACTCCAATATCGATGAAAAAGGAGAATCTAGCGGTGACCCTACTGAAGTGGCCTTAATTGTTTACAGTAACAAACAAAATGCTCCATACGAGAATATTCGCTCGACATACCCGCGTTTGCTAGAATTACCTTTTGATTCAAGCAGAAAGAGAATGTCCACTGTCCATGAAATAGATGGTGAAAAACGTCTGTTAACTAAAGGTGGACCGGATATCATCTTTAACTTGTGTTCACGCATTAAGATGAATGGTGAAATCGTTGAATTAACGGAAGAAAGATTAGAAAGACTCAAAGCTCAAAACGAAGAATTTTCTGACCAAGCTTTTCGTGTCTTAGCTTTTGCATACAAACCCATTGAAAAAGATACCGTCGAAGTTGAAGACGAAAGTGACTTAATCTTTATTGGTCTACTTGCGATGATTGATCCTCCGAGAGAAGAAGTTTATCATGCCGTTCAAGATGCTGGACATGCTGGCATTAAAACAGTTATGATTACGGGTGACCACAAAACAACCGCTCGTGCTATCGGACGTGACCTAAACATCTTTAAGGAAGGCGATCTAGCTTATACTGGACAAGAATTAGACGCGTTAAGTGATGAAGAACTAATGAACAACTTAGAAAAAATATCCGTTTATGCTCGTGTCACTCCTGAAAACAAAATCAGAATTGTTGATGCTTGGCAAAAGAAAAACCAGGTAACAGCTATGACTGGTGATGGAGTCAATGACGCCCCTGCATTAAAACAAGCTGATATCGGAATCGCAATGGGAAGCGGAACAGACGTTGCTAAAGATGCCTCTGCTATGATTTTAACAGACGATAATTTTGTTTCTATCGTTCATGCGGTTGCTGTCGGGCGTACGGTTTACAGTAATATTAAAAAAGCTATTGCTTACCTATTCTCAGGTAACTTAGGTGCTGTTATTGCGATTTTAGTTGCTTTATTACTCAATTGGGTTAACCCCTTTACAGCATTACAATTACTCTTTATTAACTTAGCTAATGATTCCCTTCCTGCTATTGCTTTGGGATTAGAGCCTAGAGAACCTAACGTCATGAATGAATCACCGAGAGATCCTGATGAGTCTATTTTCTCAGGAAAAACCTTAAGCACAGTTATATTCCGTGGTTCTTTAATCGGTCTAGCGGTTATCATTTCTCAGTTTATTGGGTTGCAGTACTCAGCTGAGATAAGTGTAGCGATGGCCTTTACAACACTTATTTTATCTAGAACATTGCAAGTATTCCCTGCGCGTTCGACTACTCAAACTAGTTTTGAAGCAGGATTCTTTACTAACAAATTTATATTAATGGCCTTTATTGCTTGTTTAGGTCTATATGGTATCACTCTTTTACCGGTTGTTAGAGGGGTATTCTCAATCCCAGATACTTTTGGCTTAATGCATTGGGCTATTGCAACAGGATTGGCCTTATCTACAACTGTACTGATGGAATTGAAGAAAAAAGTTTTCCCCGCTAAATAAATTAATACGTTTTAAATACAGAGCATGAAAAGGAGGCTGGGACAAAAGGTCCCGGATTCTGAATCAAAAGAGAACTTACAATTTCTGTCTTGTAAATTGCATGTTCTCTTATTTTAATGTTTAGATTTTTGCGAAAATATGTAACATGAACAGTATAAAAGCCACCTTGCTGTGTAGTGACCCCAAAAAGTTAGATTAAACATCTAACTGATTGGGGGCAGTACAGGTTAATTACGGGGGTTTTTTATGAAACGATTGCTTTTGAACCCGTTATTTACAGAGAGGATATCATCTCAGGATATATGAACCCACTCTACACGTTTGAGGTATGGACTGGGACTATGAATTCGGGTAATCAATCCATGTTAATGAAGGATCGGCCAACTCAAACGGCTATTTTACCTTAAGCAATCCAAATTTGAAAGTCATACTAGGTAATATTGTGAGGTCAATGTCTTTAATGAGAATGGGAATCTTATGTATCAAGATGCACTAGACGTTTATGAATACCGGCTAACAGCGCTTGCGCATAAGTCAGGCTTCTTAACGCTAGAGCGTTATTTTCTCAATCAAGACTATATAGAAGGTTATACATACCCGTATGCAACGGTTACGATCATTGCTACTGTAGGTTTGGGTAATGGTTACTGGGAGACAGTTCAAGCTGATGGGGATGGTTATTTTTATTTGACGGTTCGGGGATATGATAATCACTATCAAACTTACGATGCTGTTGAACATCCAGAAATGAGAGAAGTTATTTTCGTTACGCCATACCCATGGACTGGATGGGAGCATAAGAATGCTGAGTGGTGATGAAATATATATTTTTAGAGGAACATCTACGAGTTGAGATAGCTTGTAGGTGTTTTTGTTTTGGAAATTATCAATTAATATTCAAGTATATAGTTTTATCACAAGTTAGTTGGGATGCGTGAGGCGATATTCAACTAAGCGGAGCGTGGCAGCTCTTCGCGGTGGACTAAATCCACTAAACCAGAGCGTGGTGACACCTTACGACGCACCGTTTTTATTGATTCGGAGCTTGGCATCACCTCTCACAACGCTCCCATCTACCACTTTAAATCTTAACCAAATAACATTATTAGCGTCATCTATTACGACTAATGAGTAATGATACAGATATGGTATAATAAAGTATCAAGTATGGGGGAATGAGAATATGAAACGGGAAAGAGGTACATCATTAAATACTGAATTAATGCAAAAGCAACGTCAACAAATGAGTTTTGACCAGTTACAAGCGTTAAGAATCCTTCAAACAGCTCGTGAAGATTTAAGTCAATTATTGATGGATATATCACAAGAGAATCCCTTCATGGTTGTTGAAGATACACGAGATATGTTAGAGATTAATTCGTTAGGATTCGATAATATTCTGATTGAAGATGGTGTTAGTCAGTATGATTCATATGGTAACATGGTTAACTCATCAGATAGGCAAGATAATCACCAAGCAATGATAAATCAACTAGAGGATCAGAGACAACAATCCTTTCGAACTAATTTAATAGACCAAATCATGTGTTATCGCAAGACCCGTTTGCGAGATCTGATGATTAGGCTAGTGGATGAATTCGATGAACATGGCTTTCTTAGCAAGTCAGACGAAGCGTTACAATTGATTCTAGAGTGTGATACGATTGAGTTACTCGATGCGATCACTTTACTTCAACAATTAGAACCCGTTGGTGTTGGTGCGCGTGATTTGAGGGAATTATGGATGCTTCAAACTGAACACGACCCATCAGCTCCAGAGATAGCTTACGTTGTTTTAGAAATATACTTTAATGAGTTAGTCAATCGTGAATACCAAACGATATCTAATCATTTAAATGTTTCTATTGAGGATATATTAGAGACAGTCGCTTATTATCAAACCTTAGCGATAACGCCTGCGGTTTACTTTTATAGTGAGGAAACACAATATATTGAACCAGATGTATTTATTCAACAGAAAGAAGAGGGATACGAAGTATCTTATAATTTTCAAAACTTACCGAAATTAAGTTTTAATGATACATATTATCAAGAAATGAAAGCCATTGATGATACTGATTTGAAAGAATTTATCAAGGACAAGCGACAGCAAGTGAGAGCTGTCTCGTATAGTTTGAAACGTAGAGAAGTGACACTCGTTCAAGTTACACAAGCAATTATTGAAGCACAAGCGCTTTTTTTCAATTCAAAAGGGCATCAAGTGTCTCCATTAACGATTAAACAAATAGCTGAAAGATGTGACCTTAGTCCTTCCACAGTAAGTCGTACTATTCAAGGAAAGCATCTTTATACAGATTTTGGGACATTTGAATTAAGGAAGTTATTTACTACATCCGTTATTCAAGAAAAATCAGGAAAAGCTGTGAGTCAAGATACTATATTGGAAATTATTCACGACCTTATTGAACAAGAAGATAAGTTTCAACCTTTATCAGATCAAAAGATAACGGATAATCTAAAAGAAAAAGGATTCGATATATCACGTCGTACGATTAATAAATACCGTAAGCAATTAGGAATTTTACCCGCATCTAAGAGAAAAATTAAATAACTACAGATCTATAAAATATTTTTATTAAAAACAAAGAAAGCGCTTCACTTACATATGAGAGCAAGTTATAATATAACTGAGGGGTGATGAACGTTGAACGAATTATTGTGGAAAGAGTTTGTCATTAAAAAAGTAATTAATCCTGATGCATTACCGGATAAAATAGCTAATTCATGGGAAGTATGTCGCAAAAAGGACTTAAATCCATTTCAAATGGTTAGTAATACAGTATTACTTTATGACCAATTATCAATGAAACAGAAGCGCCATAAACTATTAATTGATTTAGTTGAAGAAGAGATTATTAAGATATCTAAAATTTTTAATCAAAGTGAATCATTATTGATCTTAACCGATGCAGAAGGCTATATTATTTGGAGGCAAGGGAACGCTAGAGCGATTGATCAAGCAAATAATATTGGCTTCTTTGAGGGGAGTCGGTGGAACGAGCTCGATGTGGGAACAAATGCGATATCACTCGCTATATCAAAAAGGATGAGTCAAAAGGTATCTCGTTTTGAGCACTATGCAGTTGCATCGCATGAATGGAGTTGTTTTGCATGTCCCATATTTGATGGGGATCATCTAGTAGGCATATTAGATATTTCCACCTATAAGAATAATCATATTGAACACCAAAGTGTTACACAGTTAATTGCTGAGCGTGTCATGAACCGTTTATTCCAACGTCGAATCAAGCAACAGCAAGCTTTAATGACTTATGTAGTAGGTACTGATAATCATAGCGTGCTTTGCAATGAGCACAAGCAAGTGGTTTACTTTCCTACTGAAATGGAAAGGTATAAGCAACTATCTCTAGGTATTGATATTGAAGCTTTTTGTCATCAATATGACGGTCTGTATAATGTTGAGTCCCTTTTGTATGATCAGGAACTGATCGGTTATAAGTATCAATTCTATACCAATAATCATACAGAAAGAAAATATTATCCAGGTGTACTATCAGAGAATAAGACTTATCAGAATTTTTTAGAGAAAGTTTATAAGGCGGCTGAGGGTACTGTACCCGTTCATATACGAGGTGAATCAGGTTCTGGTAAGGAGATTATTGCCAAAACGATTCACTATAATAGTCCATATAAGGATGGACCATTAATTAGTCTAAATTGTGGTTCAATTAGTGAAAACTTACTAGAAAGTGAGTTGTTTGGGTATGCGGCTGGGGCATTTACCGGAGCGAGCAAGGAAGGCTATAGCGGTAAGATGCGACAAGCAGAAGGAGGCACACTCTTCTTAGACGAAGTGGACAGTATGTCTTTAAAAATGCAAGCCGCATTACTACGTGCGATTGAAGAAAAACAGGTGACACCGATTGGTAGCAATAAATCTTACACGGTTGATTTTCGAATTGTGACAGCAACTAATCAGGATTTGAAAACTGCCGTTTGTGAAGGTCGCTTTAGAGAAGATTTATACTACCGACTCTATGTCATTCCACTTCAAATACCACCTTTACGTCAACGAACAGAAGATTTACTTCCATTAATTGAATCATTCTGCCAGAAGAAAAAGTGGCAAATTACGTGGAAGAGAGAATTATTCGACATAACGAAACACTATCCTTGGCATGGGAATATTCGAGAGTTTAACAATTTTCTTGAACGGTTGTATATGTTCTATCCTATCGAACAACCTAGCTCACATGTCATCAAAGAGTTAATTGAAATGACCACCTTTAGTGCTCCACAAGCACCAAGTAACCTTAGGGTGAAAATAGAACAAGAAAAAAATATACAACCTAAAAATGAAGCAGAAAAAATTCTTCAAACACTTGAAGAATATAATTATCATAAGAGTCACGCTGCGAAAGCTTTGAATATGTCACGAACTACCCTCTATCGCAAGATTAAGAAATACCAATTAGATGTAATATAGATAAACTTGAGATAGGATTACCTCTGTGATTGGCCATCTTTTATCTTACTTCGATGATTGGATAAATAAAAAGCGAGAACCCATGGTTTAAGGGGTTCTCGCTTTTTTGTTTATAAACTGTTTCACCTTGTTCCACATAGGACACATGATACACTAATTGAAACAAATTGTTTCACCTTGTTACATAAAGTATTTTATTCAATGAGTCAATATAGTTTATATCGCCTTTTCAAAAGTTGGCACGGTAATTGCTATATATTAAGTAGAGACGAAACATCATTAAAGGAGCGATGATAAAGCAAAAATTATACGCAATAATACATTAAGGGAAAGGAGTCTGGACTGAATGAATGAATTTACTAATAATGTAATTCAGGCATTTAGCGATGCGCAGACGCTTGCTAAAGAAAGACAACAGATTCAAGTTGATATCCCTCATCTATGGTCAGTCTGGATGCAACCTAAACATTTTGTGTTTGATTTCTATGAATCACTAGAGATTGATATTAATGAGATGGTACAACTCATTAATCAGGAATTGGATAAGTTACCTGTGAGTCGAGGGAGTGATAGTCAATTCGCTCAACAGCAGACGCCGAGGTACGATCGTTTAATTGAAAGTGCAAAAGAAGAAGCGAAAGAATTGCGCGATGAAATCTGTAGTTCTGAGCATTTTATTCTGGCACTGATGAATCAAAACTATAATCCAATCACAGCATTCTTATTAAAAAATGATATAGATCGTGATCTTATATTAGAAAAACTGAATCGGGTTCGTAAGGGGAAACGAGCAACTTCTGAGAACCAAGAGATGGTATATCACGCATTGGATCAGTATTCAACAAACTTAAATGAACGGTACCAACAAGGTAAGCTTGATAAGATTATTGGACGGGAGCAAGAAATTGAAGAAATTATTCGTGTCTTGTCAAGAAAAGCAAAAAATAATGCTATTTTAATCGGGCTGCCTGGGGTAGGTAAGACAGCGATTGTCGAAGGATTGGTACAAAAGATTGAACAAGGACTCGTTCCTAAGAACTTGAAGGACAAAGCCGTTTATAACTTAGACATGAGCTCACTTGTTGCAGGTGCTAAATATCGAGGTGAATTTGAAGAACGGTTAAAAGCTGTTCTAAATGATGTGCGAGATTCAAATGATAAAATTATTTTGTTCATTGATGAAATTCATACGATTGTAGGGGCAGGTAAGACCGAAGGTTCGATGGATGCAGGAAATATTCTCAAGCCAATGTTAGCACGGGGTGAGCTTCGCTGTATAGGAGCAACAACTCAAGATGAATATCGGGAGAATATTGAAAAAGACAAAGCCTTAGAACGGCGTTTCCAACGAATTCATGTCTCAGAGCCAACTGTTGATGAAGCGATTGATATATTATCAGGCGTGAAGGACAGTTATGAAGTATATCATGGAGTTGAGATTACTGAAGATGCCGTCATAGCCGCTGTGAATCTCTCGAATCGTTACATGACCGATCGATTCCTGCCGGATAAGGCCATTGACTTGATGGACGAGGCAAGTGCTGTTCGACATATTCAGATAAAGAGTATGCCGGCACAAATCCAAACATTAAAAGATGAGATCACTCAAGTCAAGATTGAAAAACTAAAACAAGAACAGGGCTTTACAGAAAGCGTTGAAGAAGACTTAAGTCGTAACTTAGATCAATTAAACGCTCGGTTAGATCAGAAAATAAAGCATTGGGAAGTTGAACAAAAGATCATTGAACAGTTACAAGAATTGAATGAAGATAAAATCTATCAATTAAAATTAGCTAAAGAAGCTCAGCTAAAAGGTGAATTAGACGAGTACGTACAGATTACTCAACTACTTCTTCCTAATATTAATAGAAAGATAGAAGCCTTAGAAGAACAACGACTAGCAAATATCGATGAATTATATCTCATTCGACATACAGTGGAAGAGTCAGATATTGCAGAAATTGTTGAGAAACTAACAGGGATTAAAGTCCAAGGGGTTATGGAAAATGAACGGCAACGGCTATTGCAATTAAATCAAATTATTAAGCAACGTGTTGTTGGCCAAGATCAAGCTGTAGACAAGGTGGCTCAAGCTATCATCCGGTCTAGAGCGGGCGTTCAAGATCCAAACCATCCAATCGGCTCATTCTTATTCTTAGGTCCTACCGGCGTAGGAAAGACTCAACTTGCTAAATCACTGGCAGATGTCTTGTTCGGTAGTGAGCTAGAGATGGTTCGCTTGGATATGTCAGAATTTATGGAGAAGCATGCTGTAGCCAAATTAGTGGGACCACCTCCAGGTTATATAGGTTATGAAGAAGGGGGACAGCTAACAGAAGCAGTAAGGCACCGACTCTATTCCGTAGTCTTATTCGATGAAATAGAAAAAGCTCATCCAGATGTGTTCAATATTCTCTTACAAGTTCTAGATGAAGGGCGATTAACGGATTCACAGGGGAGAACGATTGACTTTAAAAATACAATCCTAATTATGACGAGTAATATCGGATCACTGAAGTTGCTCGAAGGGTTAGAGCGAGATAAGGAAATATCCGAGAAAGTTCAAAATGAAGTCAAAGATGAACTGAAACATCATTTCCGACCCGAGTTTCTAAATCGAATTGATAATATATTATTATTTAATCCACTGACCTTGGGTGATATGCACAGTATAGTTGACTTAATGATTGCTGATTTAGCTCAGCGCTTACATCGTCATCGGATTGATTTAGTTGTATCTGAAGAAGTGAAAGGCTGGATTGCAGAAAATGGTTATGATCCAACACTTGGTGCAAGGCCTCTTCAACGATTTATTGTTGATCAATTGGAAACGCCTCTAGCCAGGGAATTAATAAAACAAGATATTATCTCAGATACTTGGGCATTCGTAAAGCTTAATAACGGTCAATTAAGGTTTAATTATTTGGAGAAAGAAAATGAATAATTTTGAAAGCGTTTTAAAAAAGGAGGTAAAGTAATTTGAAGCATTATGATGTATTGGTCATTGGTGCGGGTCCAGGTGGTTATGTTGCAGCGGAAGAAGCAGCTCGTTTGGGTAAGAGTGTCGCGGTAATTGACCGCCAAGCTATTGGAGGAACATGCTTGAATGTTGGCTGTATCCCGAGTAAAGCTTATTTAGAGCATGCTCACTGGATTGATTCCATAAGTAAAGCACAACAAAATGGTATGCAGGTGGAGTTGAGTGGCGTGGACTTTACTCAACTATACGAGCGAAAAAATAAAGTCATCGCAAGTTTACAAAAAGGGATTCACTCTACATTTAAATCATTAAATATTGATTTTATTGAAGGGGAGGCAATCTATACCTCAAATAATACATTTGAAGTCAATGGCGAAAAAATCACTTATGAAGATGTGTTGTTAGCAACAGGAAGTCAACCATTTATACCACCGATACCTGGGTTAAGTTCACAACCGTATCTAACGACAGATACCTTCTTCTCAATGGAAGTATTACCAGAGAAGTTAGTGATTATTGGCGGTGGTGTCATTGCAGTTGAATTAGCCTTTGCAATGGAAGCACTGGGTGTTGAGGTGACCATGCTTGAAGTTGCCAAAGACATTCTACTCACAGAAGACGAAGATGCAAGAAAAATCATTAAGCAGAAGTTAAAGAACCGGATGACAGTCGAAACGGAAGTGGTTATTAAAAACGTTACAAATAACACCGTTGAACTGGAAGGTGATAAGCAATATACCTATGATCGATTACTCATCGCAACCGGGCGTAAACCGAATATAGACTTAGCTCAAGCGATGAATCTTGAATTTGATGAGCAAGGTAAGTTTATAGCAGTGGATGAATATTATCAAACATCGAAACCCCATGTCTACGCTGTTGGTGACGTGATTGGGGGCTATACACTAGCTCATTCAGCCAGTACAGAAGGAATTAAAGCTGTTCGGGCGATGAATAAGATGAAAGAACGTCCGCTCCTCAATTGTCACGTTCCTAGATCACTCTTTACACATCCTGAAGTGGCGACCTTCGGTCTTTCTGAAGAAGAAGCTAAAATGCAAGGTTATGACGTTGTAGTATCTCAATTGCCATTCGGCTTTAATGGTCGTGCAATTGCAGTCGATCAGACAGAGGGTTTTATTAAGTTAATAGTCGAACGTAAATATGGCGAGATTCTTGGAGCAATTATTTGTGGTCCAGAGGCGACAGAAATATTACATCAAGTACTCACACTAGTAGAAGCAGAAGGTACGATCTATGAACTAGCCTCAACGGTTTACTCACATCCAACAGTTTCTGAACTTGTTCAAGATGTTGCTAAAGTGATTGTAAGAGAAATATAAGGAGGAAGAAATAATGGTTAAAGAAAAATCAATTCCACAATTAGAAGAACGTAGCGAAACGGCGTTAAAAGATTTGGTACAACTAGAGATTCGGACATCAACCAAAGCTGCCGCGGAGGCTGTGACTGCAGATAAAGCGAAAGACATGTATCAGACAATGGAAAATATCCGGAATTTTGAAGACAATGTGAGACGATTCTTCGCACAAGGGCTAATTCCAGGATTTGTGCACTTATATGCTGGGGAGGAAGCTGTTGCGACGGGTATTTGCGCTCACTTGACAGATGATGATTATATTACTTCTACTCACCGTGGTCATGGTCATTGTATTGCTAAAGGCGGCGATCTCAACGGTATGATGGCAGAAATCTTTGGTAAAGAGACTGGTTTAGGTAAAGGTAAAGGAGGATCAATGCACATTGCCGATGTTGATAAAGGGATTCTAGGTGCTAACGGAATGGTTGGTGCAGGATTCGGTCTGGCAACTGGTGCAGGAATGAAAATCAAATATAAAAAAGAAGACAATGTGGCAGTTTGTTTCTTTGGAGATGGGGCTTCTAACGAAGGGTTATTCCACGAGTGTTTAAACATGGCTTCAATCTGGAATTTACCTATTATCTTTGTTTGTGAGAATAACTTCTTTGCTGAGTCAACACCACAGTGGTATGCATCGGCTTCGGATACGATAGCTGAAAGAGCGGCAGCTTATGATATGCCAGGTGTTCGTGTAGATGGTAAGGACTTAATGGCTGTATATGAAGTAGCAGGAGAATATATTGAACGCGCTCGTAAAGGAGAAGGCCCTGCTTTAATTGAATGTGTTACATTCCGTAATTATGGTCACTTTGAAGGTGATGAACAAAAATATAAAAACAAAGAAGATGGCTTTGAAAAACGATTAGCGGACACGGATCCTCTGGATATATTTAGAGATTATGCAGTGGAACATGGACTGCTCACACTGGAAGAACTTGATGACATTCGGTCGCAATCAGAAGCGGATATCGAAGCTGCTATTAAGTTTGCAGAAGAGAGTCCACAACCAAGACCTGAATCTTTATATGAAGATGTTTTTGCTGAGTAACCCAAACACAGAAAGGAGACAATACAATGACCAGACAAATTAACTTTATGAATGCAATTAACGAGGCTTTAGACCAAGCAATGGAAAAAGATGAGAATGTTATTCTGTTAGGAGAAGATATTCACGGAGGAACCGCAGTCCCTCACTTGGAAGAGCAGAATGAAGATGCTTGGGGAGGGGTATTTGGAGTTACGAAAGGTTTAGGACCAAAATATGGCTTAGATCGAGTGATTGATACCCCGCTATCCGAGATGGGATATATGGGTGCAGCTGTTGGAATGGCAGCAACTGGCTTAAGACCTGTTCCAGAGTTAATGTTTAATGATTTTATTGGTTTTTCTTTTGACTCATTATTAGGACAAGCTTCAAAAATGCGTTATATGTTTGGAGGCAAAGCCACTGTTCCAATGACTGTTCGAACAAACCATGGTGCCGGAGCTTCAGCCGCAGCACAACACTCAGGGTCTTATTATGGAATGATAGGATCGATTCCAGGTATCAAGTGTGTGGTCCCAGCGACAGCCTATGATGCGAAAGGCTTACTCTTAGCTTCGATTGAAGATAACAATACAGTCGTATTCTTTGAAGATAAAACTCTATATGGACTCAAAGGAGAAGTGCCAGAAGAATATTATACTGTTGAGATTGGAAAAGCAAATGTCGTTCGTGAAGGTGAAGACTTAACGATTGTAACCATTGGAAAGATGTTATATGTGGCTTTAAATGTGGCTGAGACTCTCGAAAAAGATGGAGTATCTGTTGAAGTTATTGATTTACGGACAGTAGCACCTTGGGATCAAGAAACGGTCATTGAATCTGTTAAGAAAACAAATCGTTTAATTGTTATTGATGAAGCAAACCCTCATAACAATACAGCTACAGATATTGCATCGGTTGTAGGACAGAAAGCTTTTGATTATCTTGATGGCCCTATCAAAACCATCTGTGCACCAAATACACCTACACCGTTCGCAACAAATCTAGAAGCACTTTATCTACCAGATGCGGAAAAAGTATTAACAGAAGCAGTTGAATTAATCGATGATCTCAAAGCAAGAGCATAAGGGGGGAGTATAAATGGCAAAAAATATTGTAATGCCTACCTTGGGCTTAACGATGACAGAAGGGACCATTGAAACACTGTATTTCAATGAAGGAGATGCAATAAACACAGGAGATGTGATTGCAGAGATAAGTTCTGAAAAATTATCAAGTCCTGTAGAATCACCCGTCAGTGGTACTATATTGAAAATCAATGTACAAGAAGGGGATGTTCTACCCATTAAAGAAGTTATAGCTATTGTAGGTGAAGAAGGTGAAGAAGTAGCATCAGACGAACAGGATAAGGATGTTCCAGATGTCCCAGAAGAAGCATCTGAAGAAGTTTCAAGTGCTTCAACGAAAGAAGAGACGAGCAGTAAACCACGTAATCAAGGAAGCGATGGTGAGCGAATCTTTGCAACACCTCTTGCTCGTAAGATGGCTGAAGAGAAGGGGATTGATCTCTCGGATGTTAACGGAACGGGTGGCAATCATCGTATTACGCGTCTAGATATTGATAGATATGTACCAAGTGAAAAAGTCGTATCAAGTGTTCAAAGTAAGGATACCGCTACATGGGGTATTGGCTTAAGTGGGATGCGTAAGACGATTGCACAACGAATGATGGAAAGTGTTCAAACAACAGCTCAAGTAACAAACCATAGAAAAGTCGATATAACCAACTTAATGGCTTTCCGCAAAGAGATAAAAGAAAAAGTCTCTCGTCCACTAAATAAAGGTGAATTATCGATTAATACTTTAGTGACAAGAGCGGTGATATTAGCCTTACAAGAAAACAGAGAATTGAATGCTTGGTATCATAATGGAATCCATGAAGTACAAGAAGCTATTCATATTGGTATGGCAACAGACATCGAAGAAGGCCTTGTTGTTCCAGTCATTCGAGAGGCAGATCAAATGACTTTATCTCAACTTGGTTCTACCATCGCAAGCGTTGCTTCACAAGCTCGAAATGGTAGCTTACCAGGAGACTTATATTCAGGATCAACATTCACTATTACGAATCTAGGTGGTGCTAATATTGAGTACTTTACTCCAATCATTAATCTGCCAGAAGTAGCAATACTCGGAGTAGGTACTTTAAGCGATGAACTTGCGTTAGACACTGAAGGAACCGTCACCGTTCATCAAAAATTACCATTAAGCTTAACCTATGATCATCAAATTATTGATGGCGCACCAGCCTCTCGTTTCTTAGAGACAGTATCTGAATACCTTAATGACCCATACAGATTGATGTTATAAAAATAAAAGAGAATAAGCGTAAAGAAAGCAACAGAACTAGCCCAATTTTGTTAGTTCTGTTGCTTTTTGATTGAATGAGGATGTGAGGTATTCAGTGATTTTAATAGCTTTCTCAATGCTTGATAGGGTATCGATATTGAAGAGGTTTGAGTAATTAGGTACGAAACGACTTACTACTTTAGACAGTTTGGTCCGTGGCGGCGCTTTACGACGCCCTGCTCCAGTTTTAACAAAATGTACTGAGATTAGTAGCTACTTTCAGGATTTATTGTCATAGTCATATTACAAAGCAATGTAAAATATAAAGAGTAGGTAGATATATGAGGTTAGGATTAGTAACAGCGATACTGGAACATATGAATTTTGAAGGGGTGATAGTTTTACCTTGGCTAATAGCTTAGGTAGTATTGAATCGGTTCATTGTTTCCAAGAAGGCGCGTGCTATTATGCAGATATTTTAGATATTGATATGGTGAAGTTAATATTGTAGAAACGTTGCAAATTTGATTTGTGGCGCTTTTTTATTGAGTTTTAAAGATTGCTAATATCATTATACAATCCGTCACTATTTAACTATTTAACTATTTTATTTCTCATTATCTTGATACAATGATAGCAATTGATATTATAAAAAATTATAAGGGCGTGTGGGTATGGATATAAGTTATAAAAATGCAAAAGAATATCAAAGTAAAATCAATGACATTGAAAAGCTTTTAACTGAATCAGACGACTTATTTACTGACTATAATGTTCGCTCATTAGCAACCAATTTAAGAAATCAAGCTGTAAAAGATAAGGTAGATGTATTACCAGTTAATGTTATACTTTCATTACTTGAAACACATTCAAAAGAAGTAAAAGTGGAAAATCAACCCTTCAATCAAAGAGCATTGTCAGTTATTTCAAAAATAATGCCCAATAATTACTCTGTTAATAATATATCATTAGCAAAGCAAAATTTATCAGACAAACTAGTATTGAATACCTTTCCTAAAATGATCGGAGCTGAAATATCAGAACAAAAACTCAAACTGCTGACAGTCTTATTCGTGTCAGATGCCATCAAAGTGAAAAAAATTAATATAGAAAAAGAGTATATGCCAATGATAGTAGAGTTAAAAAACTCACTAGATTATATTATTCAACATGATAAGAATGCATTTATGAAATTATTCCAACGAGGATCAATTAAGAAAAAACTTAATGATTCGCGAGAGAAATTTATGGCAAATTTCTATAAAATTGAGACGCTCGAGAGAGAACTACAGCTTCTCGATAAAATATCAGTCAGTGAAATAGAGGTGCGCAACGACTTCAACTTAAATCCCTCAAAATACATGGAAAGAATCTTGGCGGTTATTGAATATGACACAAAAGAAGGAGATTTATTAAATAAACTTATTGCTGAAAAAGTTGCAGAGCTTGAATATCGAATGATGGAATTTGATGAGGAAGTCATTGAAAAACGCATTAGAGAAAGCTGGAATAAGACAAAAGAGATACAAATTCCTCATGAATTAGACTCCATGATGGTTGAAGTATTACAAGCTAATAGTGAGAAAGTGTTACCTATTAATGAACTGGATAGAATTGGTATCACAACAATT
This sequence comes from Ruoffia tabacinasalis, assembly GCF_042652985.1. NCBI lineage: Bacteria > Bacillati > Bacillota > Bacilli > Lactobacillales > Aerococcaceae > Ruoffia > Ruoffia tabacinasalis. The sequence continues at coordinate 17,761 of NZ_JBHSHQ010000068.1, forward strand.
GGTGATTTGAAAAAGGAATCTGATAAATTACAGCAATTAAAAGATAATGTATCAGAGGAAGACTATGATGATTTAATAAATCAGTTAAATATTTTTGTAAAGACGATGGAAAAAGATTTTTACCCCCAATTGAGGTCAAATAATCTCTCTGAGGAAGAAATCGAACTTCTAGGGCACCTCCACCACCGCCAACAATTGGAAAAATTTGAAAGAGATATTGTTAATAAAGCTAAAAATCTGTTAACCCAAGTGAAATCGATCTTAGAGATATTAGCTGAAAAAGATGCAAACGACTATAAACGACAATTTTATAACGATGATATTAAGCATACTATCACTCAATACAAGAAAAATCTATTTAACAGTTTAGAACAATTTATTGAACAATTTAGTGAAGTGCAAAACATTCCACTCGTACAGTTGACAACAAATGAAATCAGAAAAGATTTTGAGAAAAATAGTGCGAATTATTTTGCTATGTTAGATAGAGTTATGGGAGGATCTAAAACATATTCACCAAATGATCTGCCTTCTTTTATAGTTGAAAAAGTAAATCAGTACCCACTTAATACAGATAGTTTAAAAGTTACCTTAAGACCATATCAGGAATTTGGGACAAAGTATGCTTTGCAATATAAAAGTACTTTGCTAGGTGATGAGATGGGATTAGGAAAAACCATTCAAGGTATTGCGATGATTAATCATCTTTATTTAGATAATAATAAACATTCAATAGTTGTCTCACCCCTTAGTGTGTTGGCAAACTGGAAACGAGAAATTGAAAAATGGTCTGATTTACCAACCTATATATATCGAGGAGATTTGAGGAGAATTTCGCTGAATAAATGGCAAGAACAAGGTGGTATTTTACTAACAAACTTTGAACAAACTCACCATTTAGTAAATGATGACAAGTTGAAGCAATTAGACTTAATCATAGTAGATGAGGCTCATTACATAAAAAATGAAGCGACTAAGCGGGCCAAAAATGTCAATGCACTAGCTAAAAAATCAAAATATCATTTATATATGACAGGAACACCTATTGAAAATCGTTTAGAAGAGATGAAGAAGTTGATTTCGTATCTCAAACCTAAATTAGTTAGACGCATCGATCGATATTTTGCTGATTATGATCCTGAAAAGTTTAAACAACTTGTTTCTTATGTCTACTTAAGAAGAAAAAGAGATGAGGTTTTGAAAGAGCTACCTGAAATTGAAATGGTAGAACTATGGTCAAACTTCTCAGAAATAGAGCAGGAATATTATAATCACGCTGTGTCATTAGGACTTAGTGGATTAATGAAGATGAGGCGGGCTGGTTTTGCCGGTGATGAACCTAAACATTCAGAAAAGGTTAAACAATTAATGGATATTTGCTTGGAAGCGAAAGAAAATGGAGATAAAGTTTTAATATTCTCTTATTTTAAAATTGTTTTAAACAAATTACTGAATCTACTTGGAGAAGATGTAGTGGGTATGATTTCTGGAGATGTTTCTACCAACCAACGACAAGATATGATCGATGCATTTACTGAAGCTGAAGATGGGAAGATACTTTTAAGTCAAATAGAAGCTGGGGGAGTAGGATTAAATATTCAAGCAGCCAATATTGTTATTTTATGCGAACCACAATGGAAACCATCTACTGAGAACCAAGCGATAAGTAGAGTTTATCGAATGGGACAAACTAAAAATGTTATTGTATATCGTCTGCTGACTGAAGCAAGTATTGATGAAACAATGTTAGAAATACTTGTCGAGAAGTCTGATATATTTAACCAATATGCGCACGATTCGCTTGTGTCAGATGCTTTTGATCGACGTCAAGCACAAGATGCAACGGTTGTGTCTGAAGATTCGCTGAAGAAGAAAGTGTTTGAGATTGAAAGACAAAGAGTCGAGCAATTAGCCTAGTTAGTCTAAGAATTAGCCAATTTAAAGTAATCTCTCCCCACACCCTTCCCACTCTGTTGTTTAATCAACAGAGTGGGTTTTTTGTTGATCACATCAAATTCAAATAACAATTAGAATGATGTGCATAATAAAAGACAGCACAGAGATGGGGATACTATATGAAGATACATAAGTTACAGTTTGGTTTAGATACATTTGGTGAAGTGGCGTTAGATAGCCTAACGGGCGAGCGTATTAGCTTTGAAGAGTCATTGCGAAACATTGTTGAAGAAGGTAAATTAGCGGAAGAAGTTGGGATTGATTTGTTTGCTTTAGGAAACATCACCGTGAAGAATATTCTATCTCAAGTCCACAAATATTACTGGCTACTTTAGCAACCGTCACGGAGGAATTATCTTAGGAACGGGTGTATTCGTCCTGGATGATTAAAAATAACTAGATGCTAAGATTAAAACAACTAAACTGCTAGAGACTATGGAAAGTTACTGGTAGTTTTTTTATCTAGATTATTTGATTTCAAGGCTTGAGGGCGTCGCGACCCCTCGAAACGATCTGTTTTGTCAGGCTTTAGCGTGGTGCCTCCCTGCGACGGTCCCAATTGTTTGAAATGGAGCGTGGCGCCTCTTCGCGACGCACTGTAATCTAGAAAGCAGACCGTGGCACCCACTCACGACGCCCCATCTTCTAATTTACAAATATATTAAAGAGGGAGCTATTTTGGATTGTAACGGGAGTAGTGCCATGTGGCAATGGGTGTATTATAACGGATTTTAATTTAGAGATTGGTAGCATAAAAAAATATTATTCGTTTTAGAATTATTAATGAAACCTCTTACAATGAATTATATAAATTTATAGGTGATTATAAATTAACATAGTGAGTTAGGAGCCAAATACTAGCAAGCGCTATCATTTGTGTTATAATAAAAATATATATTATTCTAAGGAGGAATTATTTTATGGCATATCAAACAAAGTATCCCTTTACTAACGAGGTTTTGAAGACATACGAAAATATTTCGGATCAAGAGATTGAGAAACATCTAGAGAATGGTCACAGGTTATACAAACAATGGCGCAAAGAGGGGCAATTAGAAGATAGAAAAGCGGTCTTATATAAAGTAGCTGAAATTTTACGTCGTGATATCGATAAATACGCTGAGATTATGACAAAAGATATGGGTAAATTATTCGAAGAAGCTAAGGGTGAAGTCGAATTATCTGCTTCCATCGCAGAATACTATGCTGATAAGGCTGACGAATTCCTGGAACCAATTCCTTTTGAAACAGATACAGGAGACGCTTATGTCGTGCGCCAAGCAACAGGGGTGATTATGGCAGTGGAGCCATGGAACTTCCCTTACTACCAAATTATGCGCGTATTCGCACCAAACTATGTAGCAGGTAACCCAATGGTTCTTAAGCATGCTTCCATCTGTCCAGAATCTGCTCAAGCCTTTGAAGATTTAGTAAAAGAAGCTGGCGGGCAAGAAGGAGCCTACAAGAACTTATTCGCAGATTATGATCAAGTTGCTAAAGTGATTGCTGATCCGCGTGTTTCAGGTGTTTGTCTAACAGGTTCTGAACGTGGGGGAGCAACGATTGCTGAGATTGCTGGGCGTAACTTGAAGAAATCGACCTTAGAACTTGGTGGTAATGATGCATTTATCGTCTTGGATGATGCGAACTTAGATGGCCTAAAAGAATTACTACCAGGCTTACGTTTGAATAATGCCGGGCAAGTGTGTACTTCTTCTAAACGTTTCATCGTGACAGAGAAAAATTACGATGCATTCTTAGAGATATTAGTTGAAAGCTTCAAAGGAGCTAAATGGGGAGATCCAATGGATCCAGAAACAACCTTAGCCCCACTATCATCAGCAAAAGCGAAAGAAGAGGTCTTAGAACTAATTCAATTAGCAGTTGATAATGGAGCAAAAGTGGTTTATGGTAACGAGCCGATTGACCATCCAGGTAACTTTGTAATGCAAACGATATTGACTGATATTACAAAAGACAACCCAATCTTTAATCAAGAAATCTTTGGTCCCGTAGCTATCGTTCATAAAGTTAAAGATGAAGATGAGGCGGTAGAGTTAGCTAACGATTCTAGTTATGGGCTTGGTGGTTCAGTTTATGGTGAGGATTTAGACCATGCTCGCAAAGTTGCCGAAAAAGTGGAGACAGGGATGTCCTTTATGAACTCTGGTTGGACCTCACTGCCAGAATTGCCATTCGGTGGCGTTAAAAACTCAGGTTATGGTCGCGAATTAAGTGAATTAGGCTTTACTGCTTTCTTAAATGAACATTTAATTTATACACCTAAACAATAAAATACCTTCTAATATAATGGATAGGACTTGTAAACCAGGTCCTATTTCCTACTTTTAGTCAAGTACTATTTAGAGAGACATCAGTAGAATAATAGGCATACCAAATAATACTTCAAAAGACTACTTTTTGTAGAAATTTGGTACAATTTAATTAATCATATCGTTTCCCATGTCGTACTAAATAGTGAATAGATCTTAGAAATCAGTCCCTACATCCAATCAGAACGACCTTATGCTTTTTAGTGTGAGGTTGTTTTTTTGGTTTTATATTTTTTAGTGTTGGTGAGAAATCACCCGCACTATTTTTGTATACACAAAAAGCCAGTGATTTCCGTTATGATGTAAGTACGACCAAACACATAAGAAAGGAAATCGACATGGCTTACTTACATTCTACCGGCATCGGTTCAATCGACGTCCCTGGATGTGAAGGTGACCCATCGAAAAGTTCTCACGGTGACGGGGATCTCGATCATTTGCCTCAAGCCTGTTCTCACTGTGGCTGTCTAAATCAAAGTAGTCATGATATCATACGAAACGGTACGATGAATTCCGTCGTTTTATTGGGACAATACAACTTTCAGCCTGTCTATTAAAAGTTAAGGAAACAACGCTATTTGTGTAAACATTGCCGTGGGCCACAGTAGCTGTCACTTCCTTAAGTCGCTGGCATTGTTTTATTTCTAATGCGGTGAAGTATGTCATCCTTGAAGAATTAGCTCAGATGCAGTCCATGACCTTCATCGCCCAACACCTGAATGTTTCAACCACGACGGTTATCCGTCAATTAAAAACCTATGGGGACAACCTAAATCCTAAATCCAGTTGCTTACCGTCCCACTTGACGATCGATGAATTTAAATCGGTTAAAAATGTTCCTGGGGCAATGTCGTGTCTGTTAATGAATAACGCGACACATCAAATGGTGGATATCCTTGAAGGCCGAACTCAACTGTATTTAAGGGCTTATTTCTTACGGTTCTCACTGGAAGAACGGCGGCAGGTAAAAACCATCACCATGGATAGGTATTCCCACACAAGATGAGAACAGCGTTTCGAACCTTAACTTCCTACGCGTTAGATATTAAAAACAGCTTAACTTATACACTCTCGAATAGCGTTGTGGAAGGCACCGTAAATAAAAATCAAGATAATCAAACGATCTGACTAAGGTTATCGCAATTACGGTCACTTAAGATGTCGTATTTTAATCTCAACCCAACTTCAGCAACTTAATGCTGAATCTGTACGCCCATTGTATTTTTGTGACGAAGAGGCTCTATAAAAGTATATCCTCCAATCCAACAGATCGCGAAATAACTTACATCAAAAAATAAGACGATAGAACTAAATCTATCGCCTTAAATATTCACCAACATTATTTGACAAAGAACCAAAGTAAGACTAAAATCTAACCTTTGGGGGTATCATTATACCAAAATTTAATCTACTAACAAAATCGCCTACACTCTCTAAACCCTACTCACTATAATACTTCTGCAATCTCTCAACAGCTTTTTCAGTATTATCCCGAGTATTGAAAGCAGTCAGTCTAAAGTAGCCTTCCCCACTTGGGCCGAAGCCGACCCCTGGGGTCCCCACTACTTGAACTTTTTCCAATAACTGATCGAAGAATTCCCAGGATGAGACACCAACTGGCGTTTTAAGCCAAATATAAGGTGCATTGTCGCCACCATAAACGGTTGCACCTACTTCTTTCAAACCTTCCTTGATCATTCGAGCATTTTCCATATAATAGCTAATATTTTCCTCGATTTGTGTCCTGGCAGGTTCTTGGTAACAAGCCCAACCGGCTCTTTGGATGATGTAAGGGGCGCCATTGAATTTGGTCGATTGACGGCGGTGCCACATTTGGTTCAAATTCATATTTTGGAAAGTCAGTGCTTTTGGAACGACGGAGTATCCCAAACGTAAGCCAGTAAAACCGGCTTTCTTAGAGAAACTACGGACCTCAATCGCACAACGCTCGGCACCTTCACATTCATAGATGGAATGAGGAATACCGTCTTCTTGAATATAAGCTTCATAAGCTGCATCGAAGAGGATTAAACTTTCATTTTCTAAGGCAAAATCGACCCATTGTTGCAGTTCGTCTTTCGTTAGAGTCATCCCAGTCGGGTTATTGGGGTAGCATAAGTAGATGACATCAACTTTCTCAGTAGGGAGGGCAGGTCGGAAGTGATTTTCCGCATGACTTTCTAAATAGACAAGCTCACTCCATTGACCAAGCTCTTCATTCCATTCGCCCAAGCGACCTGTGAGTACATTGCTGTCGATGTAGACAGGGTAGATAGGGTCTCCCATGGCGATGATGCTATCGAGTGCGAATAATTCTTGCAAGTTGGCGATATCACTTTTGGCGCCGTCTGATACAAAGACTTCACTGCTATCCATTGACAGGCCAACTTCTTGATAATCATGTTGGGCTATTGCCTCTCTCAGAAAGTCATAACCGCCTTCAGGGCCATAACCACGAAAAGTATCAGTAGAAGCTTGTTCATCCACTGCTTGATGGAGGGCTTGAATGATTCCTGGAACAAGGGGTTGGGTCACATCCCCGATGCCTAAACGAATAATCTCTTTGTCAGGGTTTAGTTGAGTGTAAGTGTCAATTTTTTGAGCAATGGTTGAGAATAAGTAACTGTCAGAAATCCTTGAATAATTATGATTTGCTTGCATGATAAATCCTCCTAATGTACTTGTGGAAAGTAGTGACCAGTGAATGAAGTGCGGGCAGGGCCTTCCATATAAACATGCCCTGTGTCGCTCCGATCCCACGTGATTGTGAGTGTTCCCCCTAAGAGGTTCACCTTAATCGTCTCTTCAGTAAGACCATTCAACACCCCGGCGACCGCAACCGCACAGGCGCCGGTTCCGCAAGCCAAAGTCTCGCCACTCCCACGTTCCCACACGCGCATGCTAATTTCTTGGCGGTTGTGAACGTGGGCAAATTCGGTATTGATTTGTTCAGGAAAGCGCGTGTCATATTCAAAGCAAGGTCCAAGTGCTTGTAAGTCCAAGTCTTTGATATTTTCTTGAAAGATAACGAGATGAGGGTTCCCCATCGATACACCAGTCACTTGATAAGCTTGCCCGGCGATTGTAATGGCCTGATTAATCCATTGGTCTTCCTCTGCCGTAATTGGAATCAAGGCCGTGTCGATAATTGCTTGGCCCATATTGACCCGAGCTCCTGTGACTTCACCTTGATCATTGAAAATGAGCTGGACGGTTTTGACGCCACTTAGTGTCTCAATCTCAATCGATTTTTGATCCCAAAGGCCATTGTCGTAGATAAATTTGGCTAAACAACGGATGCCATTGCCACACATCCGACCTTCGCTGCCATCTAGGTTGAACATCCGCATCTGGAAATCTGCCTTATTAGATGGGCGAAGCACGATGAGACCATCACTACCAATGCCAAAGTGTTGTTCACTTACTTGAATTGCTAATTCTGCTAGATCTTCAATCTCTTCCTTTAAGTCATTAATATAAACATAGTCATTGCCAATTCCTTCCATTTTTGTAAAGGGAATGGCCTTTTTATTTGTTAATTTTGTCATTACACTCTCTCCTTAATTTAGTGAATAAAAAATAGGACCACGAACAAAAGTCCATGATCCTTCCAGTAGAAGAGTGGTATACTTTTGCCCGGTAATTGCTTGCACAATCAGCTTAACTGGCAGTTAAGTTGAACAGTTAGCCACCTATTATGATGACTAACCAACGATAATTCGTTTCGGCGATATCCCCTCAGACCCATAAGTCCTCATGTCAACCGCACCTCGCACAATACCTTTTTTATAGAGTAACATTGATACTAATTGACGTCAACTAATTACTAATCATGTTTTAATAATTAGTAAAATATTGTTCAATTTCCCATGGTGAGACATATTTGGCATATTCCTCGTACTCTTTTGTTTTGGCTTTAATAAAGCTAGTAGAGATATGCGGCCCTAAAGCATCCAAGATTGGGTCTGAAGCTTTCAATTCAAGTATGGCTTCTTGTAATGAACCGGGCAAGCTTGTAATCCCTTGGTCAAGACGCTCGCGAGCGGTCATGCTGTAGATGTTGCAATCAACCGGAGCCGGTGCTTCGAGTTCTTCTCTAATACCTTTTAATCCAGCGCTAAGAATCGTCGCTAGAGCAAGATAAGGATTGGCCGATGGATCGACACTCCTTAATTCAACACGGGTTGAGTTGCCACGAGCTGCTGGAATACGAATTAATGGGGAGCGGTTTTTCTCGCTCCAAGCCACATAGACTGGGGCCTCGTAGCCAGGGACCAGTCGTTTATAGGAGTTCACGGTTGGGTTGCAGACGGCAGTAAAGGCCGGTGAGTACTCCATCAGACCTGCAATAAAATGCTTGGCTGTCTTAGATAAGCCAGACCGCGTACTTTCATCGTAGAAAGAATTACCACTTTCAGTAAAGAGTGACATATTAAAGTGCATACCAGAACCATTGATACCAAAAAGCGGTTTCGGCATAAACGTAGCATGAAGATGATGGCGTCGAGCTACGGTCTTAACAATGAGCTTGAAAGTTTGAATATTATCGCAAGCCGTCACCGCATCAGCGTATTTCCAGTCGATCTCATGTTGCCCATCGGCCACTTCGTGATGACTAGCTTCAATCTCGAAGCCAAGAGCTTCTAGTTCTAGAACAATATCACGGCGACAGTTCTCCGCCAAATCTGTCGGCGCTAAGTCAAAGTAACCACCGTGATCATTCAATGTCATCGTTGGATTCCCTTCTTCATCTAACTTGAATAAGAAAAACTCTGCTTCGGGGCCTAAGTAAAAGTCAGAGAAGCCGAGTTCTTCCATCTCTTCCAGAACACGTTTCAAGTTGCTTCTAGGATCCCCTGAGAATAGCTCACGAGATGATGTCTCAACGTCACAAATCAGACGAGCAATGCGCTTAGTATCATCGCTTGCAATATTCCAATCAAAAATCAGCCAAGTTTGTAAGTCAGGTACCAGGTACATATCACTCTCTTCGATTCGTACAAAGCCCTCTATTGATGAACCATCAAAGGTCATATTGTTGTCTAAAGCTTTACTTAATTGAGACAGAGGAATTTCTACGTTTTTTATCGTACCTAAGATGTCGGTAAACATTAAGCGGATAAATTTTACATTATTTTCTTTCGCATCTGCCATAATTCGTTCTTTTGTCCAAGTCGTCGTCATATAAAACCCTCCAATAAAATATTAATAATATTATTTAGTATTGTTAGATTATATTAATGAAAAATACACAAAACAAGTCAGTTATGACGGATGGTGTTATAAAATATAACGCGAAATAAGGCTGTTTTGATAATGTTAACCAAAATTAGGATAACATCGTTATATAATATAACAAAAAACAAAGGTGTATTTAATTGAGAAAATTAATTTATAAATCGCATAAAAATAATCTTTAATTGCCTCAACTAATTACAAGTATAAGGATTGAAAATAATAAAATTAAGGAGAAAAAAAGTTTTTTTGTTAAAAGGATATAAAATTGTCAGAAGATGGGGTAAGGTATGGATTGGATAGTGCAGACTAGATTGGTAAGTCGATATTTATAAGGTGGTTGAAGAAGATTTTGGGATATTGGATGATGCGCAATGAAGATATTTAGTTTTTTGTTAATATGTAATTAACGAGTACCTTGGTTATCAGATTAAAGGAGTGCTTATTATGAGTAGGAGTGCACGTAAATATCCTAGAAATAAATCCAATTGTAGAAAATGAAGACAGTTTTAAATCTTCGCTTACACCGGAGATTTACTGGAGTTGAATTTGGTGCACTCGTTTTATCTAAAGTTGAGTATAAGAGAGTGAATGCTTCTTATAAAATTAGTGATACTTCTCTAACTTTTTTGATTGGCGTATTGTATTCAACCAACTATTCTTGTAATAAAAGATCATGTCCACTTATACAATGGAGCTAGATGAAGAAGGTGAGGTCATCTTTCGAGAAGTAGAAACCTGTATTTTAAGGTACATCACAAGGTAAGTATTAAATGTTTTGATCGCCCGCCGTCGAAAACTTCGAAGATTCGATATTCTAAAGGAACACAAGAATATGAGCGGTCTATTGCTTGGCCTAAAGATTCTTTGTGGAATTAAGTCGAAGTGGGAAGAGAGCAGATTTATAGTGACCTAAAAGGTGATTAAATTATATGAAGAGTTTATGATATGCTCCCTCTAAAGTAGATACTTAAAAAAGTAAACTACTTTAGGGGGATTTTTTATGTACTCAAATATGAAGCATACAGTGGCTGAACTGGAGTTTTATATTCTTCAATATTTAGAGGGTATGACTTTTCCTATGTTGAAGAATTTAGGACTACAGTATGAGAATACATACTTTTCATTTGAAGTGAGGCTCTATCAACAACATGGCATTGATAGCCTTCAACCACCGAATAAGAATCAACACTATTCAACGGAATTTAGAGAACAAGTGGTACAAGAACACCTGGTCGATAAGATATCCATCAATGAACTGGCAATTAAATATAATATTCCATCTCGGAAAACAATTCATAGCTGGATTTTTAGGTATACTAATGGTGGGGAGTCTCAATCCTGTAATTCAAAGCCAGAGGTGTATCTGATGAAAGGGAAAAAACGACTTACGAAGAAAAAGCTTAAAAAGTAACCTGGCTGTGCCAAGCATTAAAAGTGAGCCAATCGAGTTTTTATAAATAGTTAAAACGTCAACCATCACATACAGAATTGCGCTTAAAAAAATTAATGGTAATCATTCAAGAATCACATGGAACATTTAATGGAATTTATGGCTATCGTCGTAGGACTATTTATTTAAATCACTTTCAACAAGCCGCTGTTAATCATAAGTGTGTCTAGCACTTAATGAAATGGAAGGGCATCCAAACCTATATAAAGAAAAGACGAATCTGAAGATTCGCCTTAACTATTTTTATTATTTACCTGTCTACTTGACAGGGGGCAGTTCATATTGAGTTTGGTTGGGGGGGTTTGATAATCTAAGTTGCTGTCCAGGTCATTAGCCATTCTTTCTCTTGAGTTTCTTCATCTAAACACTCCTCAATAAATTGAAAACCATGCCTTTTATAAAATTGTATCGCCTGCGAATTGCGTGAATAAACAGAAAGTGTCAAAGATTTGTGTTGGCTTTTTAAATAAGTCAACAACAGGCTTCCTATGCCTTTGTGGCGACTCTCCTTCTCAATAAAAATACCCGCAATATAGTCTCCCGTCATACCAACAAAGCCTAACAGTCGATTGTCTTCTTGATAAAGCACCATATTCGCTTCATGAAAAGCTGAGAGCACATCATCATAATGACTGGTCCAATAGGCTGGGTCAACAAAATCATGCACTTCTAAATTCACAGCTAACCACAAATCAGCGACAGACTTTAATACATCAGGTTCTTTGTCTACTAAGTCTATAAGCATCGGGTGACCTCCTTTAAATGACTAATAAGAAAAAGTCTAACAAAATACGCAAAGAGTCGCAATTGATAATCAAAGAAGGATGAGAAAAAGATAGAGCCTATGCTACAATAGCCATAAGTAAAAAGAAGGGTGCGAGATGATGCGAATTAAACGACCAGTAATACAAGCGGATATAGAAGAAAAAGAGTTAAAAGACTTATACCAACCCCACGATTATATCTTAGAACTAGATGGCTATGATTTGAATGAACCTGACTTTACAACCGTTCAGGTGGAGCAAGTGCGATTATATAATTGCGTCATTCGTGACGGTATATTCAACGATATGGATTTAAGTGATGCAGATCTGACTGATGTGCGCTTTATCGCCTGTGACTTCTCGAATGTAAATCTAAGCCAAGCATCCATTCACCGAGTAGAGTTTGAAAATTGTAAGTTACTCGGAACTCAGTTCACAATTTAATATTACGATCAATAATTATATTCAAAGAGATGCCATCAATAAAACAAGGAGCTCTACAAATTTGTAGAGCTCCTAACTTCGTTTGTGTTTATTAAGAATTATAGTATATTAATTTCTAAACCAAAGTCGGATAAACTTTGGGATTCCTTGTCATCTTGAGGAAGAATATGGGTGTTTATGTAATCCATCTGTTTAAAAATACCACAGAGGACATCAACTACAATGCTGTTTCCAGCTAACTTTAATAACTTAGCTTGCGTTAGAAAAGCTCTTTTTACGTCTTCAGAAGGATTCTTGATTGTTAGATTATCGAAACTTTCTTCTGTGAATCCCATCAGCAAAAAAGCTTCTCTAGGCGTTAAGTTTCGATATCTTGTCCCTTCAACTAAAGGGTTCTTATCATAGGCGATAATACCAGAATTAGGATTACGATCTTGCTTTGTAGTAATAGTACGAGCAATTAAAGAGTTATCCGCTTGACTATCAGTTGCTAATTTTAAGTTGTTATTAAATATTTTTTCTCGAGAAGCTGTAAAATTCGGTGTAGCATGAATTGCTTCCTCAAGATAATGCCTTACTGAATAATCTAATCTTAAGTAATCACTGATTGGATTGATACTTTCTTCGGAGAGTATGATATGCCCCCTAAAGTAGACACTTAAAAAAGTAAACTACTTTAGGGGGACTTTTTATGTACTCAAATATGAAGCATACAGTGGCTGAACTGGAGTATTATATTCTTCATTATTTAGAGGGTATGACTTTTCCTATGTTGAAGAATTTAGGACTACAGTATGAGAATACATACTTTTTATTTAAAGTGAGGCTCTATCAACTACATGGCATTGATGGCCTTCAACCCCCGACTAAGCAGCAACACTATTCATCGGAATTTAAAGAACAAGTGGCACAAGAACGCTTGATCAATAAGATATCCATCTATAAACTGGCAATTAAATATAATATTCCATCTCAGAAAACGATTCGTAGCTGGATTTTTAGGTATACTAATGGTGGGGAGTCTCAATCCTACAATTCAAAGCCAGAGATGTATCTAATTAAAGAAAAAACGACATACGAAGAAAAAGCCTAAAAAGTAATCTGGCTGTGCCACGCATTAAAAGTGAGCCAATCGAGCTATTATAAAAAGTTAAAACGTCAACTAACACATACAGAATTGCGCTTTAAAAAAATTAATGGCATGCATTCAAGAATCATATGGAACATTTAATGGAATTTATGGCTATCGTCGTATGACTATTTATTTGGAGGATTTTATAATGAGGTTAGCCACCTCTTGAAATCCTAAAAAAAGAACGTCATGTCGATTTCATGTTATATTGAAGTTACCACAACTATCAAATAACGGAGATGAAATCACATGACGCAAGAAAAGCTTAACATAAACTCACGAAAAGGAAAACACCTATCTTACAAAGAACGATGTCAAATTGCCATTCTAAAAAAAAGAAGGCTATTCTAATCGTCACATTGCCAAAGTGTTAGGGTGTGTACCTCAAATGATTAATAATGAAATCAACAGAGGGACGATTACCCAAGTAAAGAAACAAAATCAGAAGGGTAAAATCTATCAATATACCTACACGATATACGATGCAGATGTCGGTCAAGCCAAGTATGAACAAAACCGTCTTAACAGTGGTAGACGCCCTAAATGGTCTGATTCAAATACCTTTATTGAGTGGGCAGATGAAAAGATGCTTCATGAAAAATGGTCACCGGATGCGGTTGTTGGTTTAGCCAAGAGACATCAGTTATTCGATAAAGCGATTATACCCTGTACAACCACCTTATATCATTGGATTGATAGCGGTGTGATGCAAACACGTAACTTGGATCTGTTAGAAAAGTTAAAGCGTAACAACAAGAAACGGACAGTTAAGGCGCGTCGAAACAAGCGCATTCTAGGTCAATCGATTGAGAATCGTCCTAAAGAAATTGATTCTAGAGAGAGCTTTGGCCATTGGGAAATAGATACCGTCATTGGAAACAAAGCGGCTATTGATCCGGTCTTATTAATATTAGTTGAGTGTAAAACGCGCTACGAAGTGATTTTTAAAATTAAGAACAAAACGGCGCAAGCTGTGGATGAAGCCATTGGCTTATTGCGCCAACGAGTTGGAGACTCTTTTCAACATCTATTTAAGACTATTACTTCAGATAACGGATCAGAATTTGCGGGGCTTCATGATAGCTTACAGGATACGTTGGATGTCTATTTTTCGCATCCCTATGCATCCTGGGAACGTGGTACCAGCGAGAATCAACATAAAATCATTCGACGGTTCTTCCCCAAAGGTCAGTCTCTTGAGGAAGTAGATGAGGAGCAATGTCTACGTGTTCAAAACTGGATGAATGATTACCCGCGACAGCGATTAAACTATCGTACACCTTATGAGCTATTCGTAAGAGAGTTTCATAAGGAACGCCAAAAACAGACGGTTAAACCTGTCAGTGCTTGACAACGAGCCTCTTTCGGCATGGCTTGATAGCTGGGAAGCTGGCTGATGCCAGCCCGTCAAAGAGACTACCATGCCTCAACTCATTGTCAAGCACTGACTCAATAAGCGAAAACAACAAAGTAAGTGGACAACACACACTTTAACAAAGTGGCTAACTTAAACTTGAAATTTACAATGTTACTTCTGACTCAAAATATCAAAATTATTCAAAGTTTCGCTGATGTCTATATTCAGATCGCTTATCATTGCTTTTTGATCATCACCTAATAAAAACACATGAAATCGTCCATCAGGAAGACTCTTAGTTTGTTCAGCAATTTGTGAAAATAGAGCCTTAGATAGTACCGCATAAACTGGTTTGTTTGTTAAGGTGTAAAATTCTAGTATTACAAAATCTACTATATCAGTAGTGTCGGGTTTAAAAGTGTACCATGCGTTGTAATTTGAACTTGTATGAAATTTACTCTTTTTAAAGATTATAGTACTTTTAACGTTATCCTTCTCTATAATGTTCATATTAGTACCGTGTGAATATTTTGAAGACACAATAAAACCGAGTGATTCCAATAGTTCTTTTTTGCTAGGCTTTTTGCTATCAGTCTCTTTCTCCAAGATATAGTTTGCCAACTTTTCCTGGATCTCAAAAGATTGCTGATTCAATTCCTGTATTTCAAAATATATCTCTTTTTGACGACTAATTAATTTAGAAATTCTCTCTTGCTCCATAATTTAACCTCATTAATTTATTTAAGTTAATGATCTCATATTTGATAAATTAGATCAATTTATTATTACAAATTATGCACTTTAGTATGTATATATTTCACACCGCCGATTGTAAAATTAAGCTAGACAACTAAAACAGCCATTTGTGGTACACTCAACTTGTAATTCCGACC
>NZ_JBHSHQ010000069.1:0-5721 GCF_042652985.1 Ruoffia tabacinasalis
AGTATTTTCACACGAACTCTTATTAATTGAGTAAATAAAAAATTGTCGCAATAATTATTGCAATTCAACACATTGAAAAAACTTTGCGAGGATCTAATAGAAATGGCAATATTTTTACTTTATCTAAAAAGATAATCACAACATTTGATGTTAAGGGGACAGCAAATAGAACAAGTTTGTTCTGGCTAAAAAAACTAACAACTAAACTGATTAAAGACATGCAGGTCATCTCAGCTGATTGTTTAAATATTAACCATCCATAAAACCATATAGCCGAGTGTTCTCTTATTAAGAAACCATTGGATAGTCCATATAGAATGTTAGAATTACTTTCAATAGGATTTGTAATCAAAGGAAAGTTCAAAGATAAAAGATATATTACTATCGCATTGCTTAGTCCAACAATTAAGAATGAACAAGAAATACATATAAATATTTTACTCAAAAAGTACTTACTTTTCCCCATCCTGGGTAAGGTATATTGTAAAACGCCTTGTCTTATGTCTCGTGCAATAAAGTCAGCGACAAATAGATTTACAATCGTCGATAATGCCAATGATATCGACGTATGATTAGTACTAACGGTCCATATATAGGCTATATTTACTTCATGTGTACGCTCAAAAAGTAACTCTTGATAGAACGGTATAATCAAAAATAAAATATAACCTAATATTATCAACAAAAAATATGAAGTTAGAATATTGTTCCTTAGTTCAGAAGTAATATACTTAATCAATGTAATGTTAACTCCTTTTTAGTTTCAGCATCAATAAGTATATATGTAGGATAAGTCACTCCATCTACTTCCTGTTCAATAACTCCTAACCACACAGGGATATATATGTCTGATTCTTCACTCGTTTTAGAGCCTAACAAATGCAGATACACTAGTTCCAAGGATGATAATTTAGTATCGTTAAGAATAATTATATTCTCATATTTATTTTCAATTAATGAAATTATTTCTTCAGCATTCAAATTAATTTGATTTAATCTTTCACCAACTTTGTTATAACCCCTAAGATCTGAATTTTCTAGACCATTTTCAGAAAAAGTTAATTGAAACACAGTATCTTCAGCAACAATACCTGCTTCATAATCCCCCATTGTAAAATCATTAATAGGGACGTCATCTATAAAAAATTTAACGGAAGCCATGTATAAATCAGTCGCAATCTGACTAATCTCCTCATCGCCACCTTCAAAATTAAAGTATTCTTTTAATAATGTACTCATATCATTCGCTGTGATACTTTGTAACTCAATTGAATAATCTAATTCAATACCTAAACTATGTATTAAAGTGTCAATTTCTTGCGTAATTTCCTCTCTAGTCGCAAAAGATAAATCATCCTCCGTCGACACTTCAAGTCCATTCTCTTTAACTACATTTTGAACGTCATAATACACAAAACCTTCACTTCTGGTATATCCATAAGCAATGCTGTTCTCTACTTGAGCAACACTCAATATATAAGACTCATTCTCGAATGAATATCGTTCCATTGTTAGTTCTGGTATCGAACTATGTTCAAAATCTGTCACTTCCAGATTATGATATGCTGCTACTCCTTCTAAAAAGTCATTCACATCTTGTTGTATTATTTCATATTTAAAGCTTTCTTCAGGATATTCATCATGTATAAGTTCATCACTAACTGAATACTCACCTTGTGCAGTGACAGTACTTAAGTTAACATTCACCATAATAATCAATCCTAACAGACCAGTAAATAACTTCATTAATTTATTCATAAATCTTCTCCCTGTCCTATGATATGAAAAAAACTACATAGCAGTCTAATCTCGTTTAAGACAGTACTATATAGTTGTATAATTTAATCAATATACTGTTTATCTTCTATGTTGAAGTACGAAATCCTACCGGTTTCTTTATTGATATAGATTGTCACCTCTAAATTCCACGTTTGTTCTTTGTCCTTTTCAAATAGCTGCTCTTTTAAGGTGAATTTCAGTTTTTTCTTAGTAAGATTTTTTTCATTTACTTCGCTAAGCACTGTGATATCTTCTACTGAATAATCAGCTGTATTCTCCATAGCTAGATAATAAATCTCGGTCAAATCACCATTGATTAATAACTTTTCCAAGTACTCATCTTCTATGATATTTTCGAATTTTTCTTCCATTATATTAACTAGTTGTTCACTTTCGTATGAAAATGACATTGAGTTGCCGTCTTTATGTTGGCTTTGCTCTTCCTTATCTAGTTCCTCGAAAAAATTGCTAGCAGTTTCATATGAGACAGTATAATTTAAGTTAATAAACTGATTTTCTATTGGTTCAGTCTTGACTGGATTTATATTTAAAAATAGAGTTGTTATCATTAAATACAAGTAAATTTTAAACGTGATCATTAATTCTACCCCATTTTATTGATAGCCTATTCTCAGACTAATTAATTATTCTCCATCTATAAATTCGATTGTCAGTGCAAATACATCCTTAATACCTTCCACTTCAAATCCTGGTTTTTCATAATCAGACGAGATTTCTTCAATGTTCAAAGAATAGCTATGGTCAGAATCTCTTAGAATAAAGAATGCCAAAGGCTCCCTTTTATTAGCTGTTATCTCGATATCGTCTTCCCAATTTCCTAATAGAGCTTCCATTCTATTGTCTCTTTCAATACGATTAGGTAAACTTGATGAAAGGAATTCATAGGTATTCAACTCGCCATCTTCTGTTAGAATACCTACACGAATAAAATCTTCTAGATTGGCTGATAATAGGAGCTTACCACCGTCGTATACTTCATTGACTAATTCCATGGCTTGCCAACTTCCGTCTTCTTGTAATTTTTCCCAGCGAATAATGTAAGATGAATTTTCGTTTTCATAATCGATTGAATAGAAGTTAGTTTGTCTCAAATGAAGCAATGACAATATCTCTTGTTGATCATCTGTTAACTCAACAAGTTGACCTACTCCATCCGCTGAAACTTGAATAGAACTTATAAAGAACAAATATAAGGTAATAAGACATGATAATAATAATTTATTTTTCATTCTGTTTTTCCCCCTTGAATATCTAAAATAGTAACTATTGTTAAAATTTAGTAATTATTTGGTAGGTATAAAGTCCAAGTTGTGCCGCCTCTTACTAATGTTAAATTGAGATTAGCTCCGATTTCACCGTAAGAGGTAGGAAGTATATACGTTGCAAAGTTTGGATAGTATGTAAAACTACTTCCAGGATAATATACTCTAGACTGGTCAATATGCCCGCCAGCACTAGTGACTCCGGATGACCCAACTACTAAGTATGAATTAGACACTTGAACTGTACTATTATAAGATGACCAGCCTCCACTTACACTATTCACCTTAACATGTGTTAGACCATTATAATACGTATACCCAAAATTCACAGTTAACTCTGCTCTAACACTTCCAGATGAGTCCCAACTATATCGATAGTTACTATTCAAAGGAACCAGATTTTCCGAACTTATATCTATAATTGTCTTTTGACTAATTTCATCTCCACTGGGACTTGAAAACGTCCCTATTTCATTTGTCAAGACTCCATAACTCTCGCCATGTTCATTTACCAAATATGCAGAATAATCATTTTCTGCACTTGCTAAAATTGGCGAAGCAACTGACAACAATATAGCTATAATTAATAATATTTTTTTCACTAGAATTCCTCCTCGTTTTAATTATCAGTTTCTCCAACTACTTTTTCATTCTTATTCTTTTTGCGTGATATCAGTCAATATCAAAATAGTTTTCGCTTAAAAAACTTAGGAAAATGTATTGCATAAGACTTTCATAATTCATCAAAAAAGAAAGTATATAAGCCATCAGCATTGCGATTAAAATATTTTTGACATATTTAGATTGAGTAGTAAATTTTAAATTTTAAAAACGATTTCTCACTGAATTAGGCACTTTTATCAAAACATCGATAATATACAGTAAAATAAAAACTAATTGTATAAGCAGAGTACTATCCCACACCATATGTTTTAAACATAATGAGATTAGTACAAACATAATTTCCGAAAACAATAAACTTTGTTCAAGGGTACTAGCATGATAGTCTCCACCACAAACTCTCAATGGAATATAAAGAAAAATTACTATAACCAACTCGCTTACCGTACCGAATAACACCCCAACAAAAACTGCAATAATAAAACCTAATAATTGGTGAACAATAATTGAGAGACCAAAGTTAATACATTCTTCTATCTCAGTACGTGATATAGATTTACTTATTACTCGTGAAATCCTGTTAATCATCTTGACTTGAAAAATATTCTTTTACATTTTTTACTTTTTATCGGTTGAAAAATGAAATACATACTTAAATTTCCTATTATATTTAATTTTGCAATAAACATAATCACAAGAAACATAACTTAATACAATGATTCAAGACAAGTTCTTTCATAGTAAGATTCATGTAAGTCATTTGTGGTTACTCCTCTAATTTTCGTGGTTGAAAATTTGATTTGAGTGTACCATGAATGGTTTATTTAATCTTTCTAGCTTAATTTTACAATCGACGACCTTAAAAAGTTAGAATAAAAACTCTAACTTTTTAAGGTTACGACAATTTAATTATCCCTCTAACACAAAGTCATAAGAATTATATTCAATGGTGTTATCATCTGAACGTGTAAATTCGATTAGGTCATTACTAAACAACTTAATGCGAATACTCTCATCCGACTCCACTATCTCAGGGTTAGTAATGGTGAAAACAACATTGCTCATCGGATCAATGGACGAGTAAATTCCAGATGATGCATCTTGAATTTGTTGAATCACATTGAAGACAGTCGGATTATTTTCTAAATCCAGTTGATTTTCAATGGCATTGAAACTAATTCCTAACTCCTCTTGCAGAGCTTGGATATCATCGGCTTCTGAGTTGGGATCAAGTTGATTCAAGGCGGAATTGTCTGTGTGATTTGCTAATAGGAGCATGACTTCTCTTGCTTCAGGTGCCTCATTATTGATAGTTAGTCGAACGCTATTCGAGTTAAATACGATATGGCTAATAGGACTCTCTTCATTCTCGCTTACATAACTTTGATTATCGTTGGCAGAAACAGAAATTGAACTAATAGATACTAGTGATACTAATAAGATTATATACTTTAATATTTTTTTCATTTTAATTATCCTTTCTATTTTGCCTCAACGGGAGCTTTAGACGGAATAGGTATTGCTGAATCTACAGGATATACATAGCCACTATAATACGACATTGAGTTTGGTCGAGGAGTAAAACCAACTTTTTGCAAGTAACCATGCCAATATCCATTATGATAATAAAAAGTTGCTGGACCATTTCCAGAAACAGGATGCATTTCAATCCACATCCTTCTTACATCGAGTGGTTCAATTATATTACTAGAAATATTAATTTCATTATTATTTTCAAATGCTTTAGCAACAGAAGTTGGTAATACAAAAGTAGCAATTAATAATCCTGTTAATAAAATTTTATATTTTTTCATACATCATACTTTCCTTAATAAATAATCTGTCTAAATTAACCAACTATAAAATTCTTTCGTACCAGTTCAATAAAGATCAAACTTCCATTTGTTAGCAACCCAATAAATATATACTTCATCAAGTTATAGTACCCTAAAGCAAATGTTAGCCCATAAGTGGATATATCGGTCTTAAAGAGCCACTTCGTCGGACATAATTGAGCCACCTAAATCGCTCCTGCTAG
>NZ_JBHSHQ010000070.1:0-8531 GCF_042652985.1 Ruoffia tabacinasalis
GACCAATACAGTAAGTTAGTAGGTAACACATTGTTTACGATAAGTGGCTAACTTCAACTTGAAATTTCCGATAAAAATACCCTATATTATCTAGCGTATTCACTAAATAATATAGGGCGAGTGACCGCGGTACCACCTATGTTTATGACAAAATGTCATCTTAAGTACCTTAACGCGGTCAACACGGCTTACTCTATGATTACTTTCAAGTAAGCACCTAATTAGACGAGTTCAACAAAGTGATTGACTTATTTTCACCAACCATAAGCTCTCTAAACAATGACTTCATTTACTATTTCTAAGTAAAGTTTTGTATAAATTCTTTTTGAATTATATCAAACTAACTGTATTAGTTCAATCCAATTGATTGGCCAATAAAGATTGTTGTTGAACCGTTATTTTTTTCAATTAATTCATTAACATTTAAACCATTACGACGTGCAATACTATATAAAGTATCGCCAACAGCTACTGTATATGAAGAGTTTGTCGGAGCTTCAACGGTCTCTTCTACGACTGTTTCTTCAACGACTGGCGCCGCTTCAGGTTCAACAATTGTTGTTGGCGTATTGTCCTCTTCAACAACAGTTGGTTGTGTTTCTACGTTAGATTCTACTGTAGAAGCTGATGTACTTGTTGTAGCACCTGAAACTTTTAGTACTTGTCCTGGATGGATTAAATTACTTGATAAGCCGTTTAATGCTTTCAATTGATTTAATGACATACCATGGTTTACTGCGATACGATATAGACCGTCGCCAGCCTTAACTGAGTATGAACCAGATGTATTCGTTGAACCACCATTGTTTGTAGGTTCAGTTGCTTTAGTATCTGTTGAATCTGTATTCGGTGACGTATTATTTGAAGACTCAGTGTTTCCTTGAGTTGCTCCACTTACTTTTAATACTTGACCTGGATGGATTAAGTTACTTGATAATCCATTTAATGATTTAAGTTGGTTTAATGTCATACCATGTTTACGAGCAATCGCGTATAAGCCATCGCCACGTTTAATTGTATATGACCCACCCACACTTGTATTTCCTTCAGTGTTATCTGAAGAGTTATTTGAATTTGCTGGTGGTGTACTTGGTTTTTCAACAATAGTTGAGCTACCAGGTAATTTAATGACTTGACCAGGATGAATTAAGTTACTTGTTGTACCATTCGCAGCTTTAAGTGCATCGACTGTCGTTCCAAAACGACGTGCAATACCCCAGAAACCGTCTCCTGCTTTAACAGTATAAGTTCCCGCAATTGAACCCGCTTCGTTTGAACCTGTATTAGATTCTGGTGTAGAAGGAACTACGCTGACTGGTTTATCAGAACTAGCTAAATCATATTGTGTTAAATTATTTTCAGCAATGATACGGTTTAATTTGTCTCCGTAACGAGTATCTGTTGCGTAACGACCAGTTAAATGAGCCGTTGCATCTTGATACGAATTCGTATTACTGTAACGTGCACCTGAATAGAAGTTATAACGCCAGTTATTTACATCGTTATCTCCTGTTAATAATGACGCATAGTCAGTTAATGACTCACCATAATTATCGTAACGACGGAAAGCATCTTGAATTTGGTAATACTCTCCAGATCCATCGTCTTCTAATGTATCTTTTACAACAGAGTTTCCGTTGTATTCACCTTTAATTCCAAATAAATTATAGTTAGGTGCTTTTGATAAAGTACTATTACCCCATCCTGATTCTAATGCAGCTTGGGCAATCATTACTGATGCGTACAAGTCATTTTCAGCAGCAATTTGTTTTGCGTAATCTGTAATTAATCCTAAAAAATCTGATTGGCTAACACGACTACTTGATTGTGCTTGTACAACAACAGTGTCATTCGCTGACACATGACTTAAGACAGCACCTGCAGCCATAAGCACTAATCCAGCATTGATATGTTTCATTGCCTTTTTAGCTTTATTTTGTTTTACTAATCTTGCCTTGGCTTTCATTATTTCATGTCTACTCTTCACTTAATTACCCTCCACTGTCAAACTATATAATAATATATTATAATCTTCGTCTATTATAGCTAATTTAATTCATTAAAAGTTCACATTTCAAGTCTTTTATTTTAGTTTTAATATATGTAACATGAATGTAACAGAGGAGGAATATAAAATGTACAACGCTTTACAATACAGTCATCAACTCTTAAAACAACAGGTTCAAAAAAATCCCCAAGGATTATTCATCGATGCAACCCTTGGGAATGGCCATGACAGTGCCTTTTTATTATCGTTAAAGGATTTTACTGGTTCTCTTATTGGCTTCGATATTCAAGAAATAGCCATTCAAAATTCAAAAAAAAGAATAGAATCATTAGAGCATTCTACAAAAGCATCATATAAATTTATTTTAGATTCTCATGATAATGTTTCTGATTATATTGATGACAATCTTGTCCAAGGGGCTATTTTTAATTTAGGATATCTACCAGGTGGCGATCATAATGTAACAACAGAGTTTCCGAGTACTTTTAAAGCGGTTCAAGATATATTAGGTAATTTGGCTATTCACGGACAAATTATCCTCGTTATATATTCTGGTCATGACAATGGTATGACTGAAAAAACAAAATTATTTGAAAAATTAGAAAAACTTCCGCAAGAAAAATATCAGGTATTGGCGTATCAATTTATCAATCAAATAAATCATCCCCCAATGCTCTTAATTATTGAAAGAATAAGATAAATTATTCTTTCTTTTTTTTACTTATTTTTTTATTTGGAATATTGTAAACCCTTTTTTAAAAAATATAGATAATTTTATTTTTCTGTCTATTTTTTCATAGTAAATGCTTTTTAGCATTAAAATTATGTGTTAAAATAATTACAAGTTTTATTATGCTACTTTAAACAAATTAGTAAAGGGGTTAAATTATGCATACAAATAAATTTTATGACTGGTTATTCCCAGGAATTTCACTTGTCATGTTTGCAACGTTATTGGGCTCAATCTTAGCCCAGAGTGATTCAATGTCCGTTTTACAGTTAATTTCCTATTCTTCAGGGTTACTTGCCTACACCATGATGTTAACAGTCACATTCATGGGATCACGCCCACGATTTATAGAAAAATACTTTGGCATGCCTGAAATGTATGAAATTCACGCATTAATGGGTGTTGTTCTTTCGATTATGGGTGTTATCCATATTATTATCCAATGGAATGGCTTCCGTTGGATTACTGAGATGTCAACTGTTTCTCAAACGGGATTCCTCGCTGTCTTTTCATTAATTATTGTCATGTTTACAGGTATATTCTCACTTTCGGGTATATTCATTGATCGAATTCCACTATTACGAAAATGGAAAGAGTCAGTCTTTAATCGCGAATTGAGCTTATGGCTTCATAGACTTTCTATTGTAGCCATTGTTGCAATATATTTTCATTTATTCTTACTCCCATTTCTAAATGAAAATACACTATTTATGACACTTCTGACTATCTATACTGTTGCTATATTAGGTTATTATGTTATTTGGAAATTAAAATTATCTTTCGCACCAAAGTTTGAATTGAAAAGTATTAAACAAGGGACACCTTCCTTATGGGTATTAGAATTTGAACCGAAAAATGGTTCGATTAAACCATACGTACCAGGAGATTATTTCTTTATTCGTTTCAAAAATGCTGACATCACAACTGAAGGACACCCTTTCTCAGCATCAAGTGCAATAACATCTGATTATTCGAATTCAATTGAGTTTATGATTAAAGAAGCTGGAGATTGGACTGGTTCTTTACAAAATGTCAATGTCGGAGATATCGCTACTCTAGAAGGTCCTTACGGAAATTTCTTCCCAGATGAAGTACAAGAATCCGAGGATCCTTTTGTCTTATTAGCGGGAGGAATTGGTTTAACACCTAATTTAAGTATCTTACGCCACGAACATGAAAAGAACTCAAACCGTAGAATTCATCTAGTTTGGGGCTTAGCGATTGAAGAAGATATGTTTATGATTGAAGAATTTGAAACAATGAAAGCTGCAAATCCAAATTTCTCTTATGATATTATCTTTTCAAATCAAGAAGTTGAAGGCTTCCCTCATGGCTTTATCACGCATGAATATTTAGAAGAACTTGGTGTAAGTTCACTTTATCAATCTGCCAAATTCTTTGTCTGTGGACCACCACCCATGTTAAATGCTTCAAAAACTTTATTAGATAATCAAAATGTCCCTGATGATCATATTTATCTGGATGAATTTGGTTTCTAGTCACCTATTAATAGAAAGGAAAAGTATATGACTAATAAATTATCTTTTATCATACAAGTTATATTTGTATCCATCCTTGTTTGGCTACTAACGACTTTATTGTTTACAAATGAATTTATTTTTAATAGCGGCGATGATGAGAGTGCTCAAGTTGACACAGCGGAAGTATCAGATGGTACTTTCACCGGATCTGCTGAAGGTCATAATGATCAGTTAACACTGGATGTAACAGTAGAGAATGGTGAAATAAGTCAAATTGATGTCACTGATCATAGTGAGACAGAAGGCATCTCGGATCCTGCTTTCGAACAAGTTCCAGAACAAATTATAGAATCAAATTCAACGGATGTTGAGATTGTCTCTGGAGCTACCTTTACTTCTGAAGCCATTATCAATGCTGTCAATAATGCCTTGGCAGAGGATTCTGGTGGAAGTTCTGAAGCTATAGCTCTCGAAGACGTTTCTGATGGCACTTATACGGGAACTTCCGAAGGACACAATGGTCTTATGACCGTTGATGTTACAGTAGAAAACCAAGAAATTTCAGACATTAACATCGTTTCGCATCTTGAAACGGATGGCCTTTCTGATCCGGCCTTCGAACAAGTTCCAGAGCAAATCATCGATACAAATTCATTAGATGTAGAGACAGTTTCTGGTGCTACTTTCACATCTGAAGCGATTGTCGAAGCTGTAAACGACGCCCTATCTCAAAATTAACAAAAACCCCTTTAGAAAGCTATTAGACAGCTGTTCTAAAGGGGTTATTATATTATCTAGTTTAATTGTGATTGAATTAATTCAACTTTATCTAAGTGTTCCCAAGGTAAATCTAAATCAGTACGCCCAAAATGTCCATATGCAGCTGTTCCTGCATATATAGGACGTCTAAGATCTAGCATTGAAATAATACCCGAAGGTGATAAGTCAAATGTATCACGAATTATCTTAATGATGACATCATCAGAATAACTACTTGTACCAAAAGTATTTAATGAAATTGACGTTGGTTCACTAACCCCAATTGCATAAGCTAATTGAAGCTCAACTTTACTTGCAACTCCAGCTGCTACAAGATTTTTAGCAACATAACGTGCAGCATAACTGGCTGAACGATCGACTTTTGTCGCGTCTTTTCCAGAGAAAGCTCCACCACCGTGATGGGCAGATCCCCCGTAAGTATCTACAATAATTTTACGCCCAGTTAAACCTGAGTCTCCAACGGGTCCACCAATAACGAATTTACCTGTTGGGTTAATAAAGTACGTTGTTTCTTCATCTAACCACTCTGTATTCACGACCGGTTTAATGACATGCTCAATAACATCTTCTCTAACTTGACTAAGTTCCACATCATTACTATGTTGTGTACTAATAACAAGATTATCAATGCGCTTTATTGTATCGTCTTCATTAAACTCAACCGTCACTTGTGTTTTTCCATCAGGACCTAAATACGGTAAAATCTCTTCTTTTCTAACTTTTGCTAATTGTTGCGCTAATTTATGACTTAATGAGATAGGTAAAGGCATATATTCTTCTGTTTCATTTGTTGCGAAACCGAACATAATCCCCTGATCTCCTGCTCCAATTAAACTTTGCTCTTCTTCATCTCTTGTCTCTAAAGCATCGTCTACTCCCATAGCAATATCAGGTGATTGCTCATCTAAGGATACTAATACCGCTACATTGTCAGCATCAAATCCGTATTTAAAGTTAACATAACCAATCTCGGCGATTTTCTTACGTACAATTTGTTGAATATCAACATAAGCTGTTGTCGTAATTTCTCCAAAAACTAGAACTAATCCAGTATTCACTGCTGTCTCACAAGCAACACGCGCATTAGGATCTTGAGCTAAAATCGCATCTAAAATCGCATCACTAATTTGGTCAGCAATCTTATCTGGATGTCCTTCAGTCACAGACTCCGATGTAAATAATTTTCTTTCCTTCATAATGTCTCCCCCACTATATTATTTGGTTACAAGGCATATTCACTTTAATTCAAGTGAACCCTATCGGGACTTTTGATTTGTAACGAATGCCATTATATCACACAACAATAGGCATTCACACTATAAGTGATAGAAACTAGATAAATGATTAAATTGGTACCAATATTTTTAGCATAGATACGAAATTAATGATAGAATGTATAAAGATAACTCATCTTTACGATAGTAACTGAGAGTAATCAACTCAACGTATTAAGTCAATCAAGTTAAGATGAGGTGATATTCTATCTTTATCTTTGGAGAATGAATATCAGACAAATAAGTATTAATAAAATAATGATAGTTAAGCTATCGAATTTTTTATATGAAAGGTATAGTCAATGAAGTTAATAACTCGCTTTTTACAGAATCCGTACGTTAAAATATTTGTTTCGCCCCTAGCATCCATACTTTTTGGATTAATTCTAGGAGCTAGCCATACTGAATCCATTCGGTGG
The DNA here is from genome assembly GCF_042652985.1 of Ruoffia tabacinasalis. Lineage (NCBI taxonomy): Bacteria > Bacillati > Bacillota > Bacilli > Lactobacillales > Aerococcaceae > Ruoffia > Ruoffia tabacinasalis. Next base: position 6,693 of record NZ_JBHSHQ010000070.1, read on the forward strand.
CTTCCAATGTTACTGTTGTTTCTAATTGTCGTGTTTGGCCAATTAATAGATCATTTCCTATATTTACGAATCGACAAACAAACACCAGAAGTAGCGCCTAATGTCTTATTGTATGTACTTGAAGGTATATTGTTAATTAGTACCATTATCTTTATGTTTAATTCACACTGGATCATCAGTGTTCTGCTCGTCTTTTATATTGTATTCATTCATGTGCAGTATATGCCGTTTAAGATGACTGGTACAATTTATCACTTTTTATTATCTGTATTCTTTAATGGTTTTATGATGAATGTGATTGCGTATAATTCACAAACATTTGCAGTAACACAAACATTTTTAATTAATACTATTCCGATTGTATTAATGTTTATTGTTTTAAACTTAGAAGTATTTAATTTGAAGAATATCATTATTAATTTCAAACAAATAACCGTTTTTCAACGGTTCCCAGTTGTTAGTTTAGTAGTTTGTGCCCTTGCGTTATTAAGCGGGTTCTACTTCTCATTACCTTCTTCATCTTATTATATTGTTCAAATTCTATTTGTTTTACTAAGCGCCGTAACGATGTTACCTTTACTTGTTAAAACACAACATGAAAAACAAACACAAAACAAAATGAATTATATTCACGCAGTAACCTTAATTTTCACATTATTATACAGTTTGAGTCAATTGTATTAAAAAAGAACGAATGAAATGCTAAAAGGAAAACTTTAGTCATTTTATTCGTTCTTTTTGTTTTGATTTTTATAGGGTGTTGTTGTCTTCTTTTTCGCTTTCTTCACGACTTTCAGCTGCTTCATCAATTGATTGATTTACACGAGCTTCAATTTCATCTGCTTCTTCATAAGCTTTAGTAGACTTTTCTCGAGCTTCTTCACGTTGCTCTTCGCCTTCAGCAATTGCGTTTTGACGTAATTCTTCAGCTTTACGCGCAGCTTCTTCTTTTAATTGTTTTCCTTCATCAATCGCTTCTTTTAAGTTCTCATCTGCTGAAGTATGAACACTCTCTCGAGTTTCACCTACTTGGCGCTTTACATCTTCGACAGCTGAATCCGCTCGATCTTTGTAGTTTTCACGAATTTCATCAACATGACCTCGACCAGATGCAACGGCTTGTTTAGCTTCACCTTCAACCTGTTGTGCAATACCTTTTGCTTGAGTTTCAGCATCATCAGTTGCTTTACCAAACACTTCTTTAACTTTTCCAACAATTTCGTCTTTTTGACCTTCTAAGTTTTTCCATGTATCAGACATATCGTTACCTCCATTTAATTTGTTTATAATTTTAATATAGCAAATTAAATGATTTTAAGCAATAATACCGCTTCCAAAAAATATAAGAATTGATCTTGTTTATCAAACTGCTCAATTTATACTATAAAAATAACAACAATTCAAAAATAATAAAGGATTATATTTACTACAATTATATAAAATTTAATTATTGTATTGAGAAATATTTTGAAAATTTTATCAAATATACTACGTCAGTAAAATGATAGTACAATATTATATTATATAAAATTGCTTTAAGGATTATACTTATCATCTTCTAAAAAATTAAAAGGTTCTATAATTTTTAGTGTTGGTGAGAAATCACCAGCACTATTTTTGTATACACAAAAAGCCAGTGATTTCCGTTATGATGTAAGTACGACCAAACACATAAGAAAGGAAATCAACATGGCTTACTTACATTCTACCGCTATTTTACTAGGAATGTGTTTTGCAATAGAGAAGTACATAGTTGGAGGTGCGGATGATTTTTTGGACTTTTTCAAGCAATTAAACCTAGTTTCTTTCTGTAATCAATCGGACTGAGACCGCCTAGAG